>DBFVHV010000187.1:0-3464 GCA_048524165.1 Streptococcus sp. | reverse complement strand
TATAACCTGCATCTTTAATCATTTCAACAACGGTTGATTTTCCTGAAGCAATGCCTCCTGTTAATCCTATAATCATCATTTTTGACAATGAGGACACAAATGTGTTCCTCTTCCCCCTAACTTGATTTTCTCAATCGTACTTGCGCAACGTGAACAAGGTAGTCCTGTCTTTCCGTAAACCTGTAGATAGTTCTGCATGGTCCCATCCTCACCAAGGGCGTTACGATAGGTCCTTATAGTGGAACCCCCCTTAGCAATCCCCAGCTGTAAAATGGCAATCGTTTGATCGTGAACCCGTTTCATGGCTGCCTTGCTAAGTTTATTTGCTGGCGTCTCAGGATGAACCTTGGCTGCCCAAAGCACCTCATCAACATAAATATTTCCTAGACCCGCCACTAATTTCTGCTCCAAGAGTAAGGACTTAATAGGTTTGGCAGAACGCATTAAAGCCCTCTCAAACGGTGCATATTTAAAGGTCTTCTTGGTAGGTTCAGGGCCAAGTTTTTTCCGTGTAAAATAGATCTCTTCTTGTTTCCTATCCAATAAATCAAAAGTACCAAACTTGCGTACATCCTGATAAACCAAGGTTGAGCCATCATCTAGCTTAAAAAAGAGGTGAAAATGTTTATTGGTAGGAACGAAATCTGTAAACATGAGGTACTTCCCCTCCATGCGCAAGTGAGAAATCATAATCAACTGACCAAAATCAAAAATGAGATACTTTCCTCTACGTCGCATGGCTTGAATCGTCTGGCCAGGTAAATCATGCCAAAAGCTATCATATGACGTCTTAATCATTTTTGGAACCTTAACTTCAAGTGACAAAATAGTCCGTCCTAGTAACAGTTTTTCTAAACCTCGTCTAACTGTTTCTACCTCAGGTAACTCAGGCATCTGCCCCTCCTTCTAGCAAGAAAGCCGAGCAAATGCCCAGCTTTTCTTAGTATTCTTTTTCATTATATCCAAAATCGGCCAAATCAAGTTTTTTATCTCGCCAATTTTTCTTAACCTTAACCCAAGTTTCGAGAAAGACCTTGTCCCCAAGCATGAGCTCAATGTCTTTACGAGCAAGAGTACCAATTTTCTTGAGCATAGCACCCTTTTTACCGATGACAATACCTTTTTGGCTATCACGCTCAACCATGATTGTCGCACGAATGTGAACCTTATCAGTCTCTTCATCACGCTTCATAGAATCAATAACAACAGCAACTGAGTGCGGAATTTCTTCACGCGTCAACTGTAGAACTTTTTCACGAATCATCTCAGATACCAAGAAACGCTCTGGATGGTCTGTGATTTGATCCGATGGGAAATACTGGAAACCTTCCTCAAGATTATCACTCAAAACATCTACAAGGTGGGAAACATTATTTCCTTGAAGAGCTGAGATTGGGATAATCTCCTTGAAATCCATTTGTTTACGGAAATCGTCAATCTGCTCAAGGAGCTGGTCTGGATGGACCTTATCAATCTTGTTAACCACCAAAATAACGGGCACCTTGGCTTGCTTAAGGCGTTCGATAATCATATCATCGCCCTTACCACGAGGCTCATCGGCTGGAACCATGAAGAGGACCGTATCCACTTCACGAAGGGTTGAATAAGCAGATTCCACCATGAAATCTCCAAGTGCTGTCTTGGGCTTATGAATACCCGGTGTATCGATAAAAACAATCTGTTCTTTATCTGTTGTGTAAATCCCCATAATTTTATTACGGGTTGTTTGAGCCTTATCACTCATGATAGCAATTTTTTGCCCCATAACATGGTTCAAAAACGTTGATTTCCCTACATTAGGTCGACCAAGAATGGCCACAAATCCTGATTTAAATGTCATAGATCTTCTTTCTATTTTTTTAATTAAAAATCAAATTCCAAATTTTAGGTATGAAAATAATCAGACCAGTAATGAGTGCGTAGCAAGAAACAACCAAGACCGCTCCTGCAGCCATATCCTTAGCATTTTTAGCTAGCATAGAAAAGTGATAATTACTGGCCAAATCAACAACATTTTCAATGGCAGAATTAACAATCTCTAGGGCTATTACTAGAAAAACTGCCTGTAGGAGAAAAAGCCATTCTATCGAAGACACGCGAAAAACCAAGCCAGCCAATACCACTAAGATAGCTGATACCAAATGTTTACGCATGTTGCGTTCTTCTTTAATAGCCGTTATTACCCCTGTCAGAGCAAACTCAAAACTGGCCGTAAATTCTCTGTTTTTCCACTTTTTTTGTGGATTATTGTCGCGTAAGTCCATAAGCAGTCAAAATTTCTTCCTGTAATCCAAACATTTCCGCTTCTTCTTCTGGGGTGTAGTGATCATACCCGTTGATATGAAGAAATCCGTGAACAGCCAAAAAGCCCATCTCACGCTCGTAACTATGTCCATATTCTTCAGCTTGTTCGCGAGCCTTATCAATAGAAATAAAGAGTTCGCCGATATAACTATCAAACTCCCCCATCATTTCAGCCAATTCAGGATTTTCAGCCAAATCTTCTTCATCAAAGGTAATATCTAACTCCGGCTTATACTCCAAACTAATAACATCGGTTGGACGATCCGTATCACGATACTCCAAATTCAATTCGTGACTGCGTTCGTCAGTTACAAAAGTAACCGCCATTTCCTTGTCTTCCTTGCCAAGTTTTTGCGCCGCAAAATCAAGTAATTCCAGGGTTTGTTTTTTTATTTCTTCTGAGACTTGTCCAGTCTCATCAATCATTTCAACGTACATAGCATGCTTTTTCGGAACAGTTGAGCCTAATTATAAGACAGAGCTATTCCCTTCCTTTCACTAACAAATTAGCTTTTTTATAACGAATACTAAATTGCATTCAATACTTTCACCGAGTGATTTCAGTATAATATCAATCAATTTATTATATCACAAGGACACAGAAAAAGCAGACTTGAGCCTAATTGTCTGCTTTTTGTCTAGTAGCTATGGGAATCCTTACTTATCGATATTATCTCTAAGGCGTTGAATATGAATGGTCAAATAGACCTGTTCGTCTAAACTAAGTTCAAAATCATAACTTGACTTGACATAGGTGACGATCTTTTGGATACAGATAAAAGATTTTGGGTAGTTAGCCTTGACTTGTTCATATAGAAAAGCATCGTTTTTACCACCACTAACCCCACTCACAATACGTTGCGCTAAGTACTGAAGATGAGTAATAAAACGGTTAAAAGAAAAACTATCTTGCTCCAGGTCACAAGCAAAATGAAGACGGACAATCTCACTAATGCCAACCACAATTTGAGTCATCTGTCGGTCTTTTTCATGGAGACCCGCATCCTTTTGTGCATTGACAAAGTGCAAAGCGACAGAGGCTGCCTCATCATCTGACAATCCCACTTCTAAATCATTGGCAATCAAACGAAGGGCTTGTTTTCCAATTTCATACTCCCGAGGGTAAAATTTTCGAACTTCCCAAGCCAAAGGGTTTTGCA
>DBFVHV010000186.1:0-7270 GCA_048524165.1 Streptococcus sp. | reverse complement strand
TGTGGTCACGATATGCATATGACCACAGCGCTTGGTCTCTTGGACCAGATGCTTCAAGTACAGCCTAAAAATAACATGCTCTTCCTTTTCCAGCCGGCTGAAGAAAATGAAGCTGGCGGTATGCTTATGTATGAAGATGGTGCCTTTGGAGATTGGCTACCAGATGAGTTCTATGGCCTCCACGTCCGTCCGGATTTTAAAGTAGGAGATATTGCTACCAATACGGGGACTCTATTTGCTGGAACTTGTGAAGTACTTGTTACTTTCAAAGGTAAAGGAGGTCATGCTGCCTTCCCACATGAGGCTAATGACGCTCTTGTAGCAGCTTCTTACTTTATTACCCAGGTACAAACTATTGTTAGTCGTAATGTTGATCCTATCCAAGGTGGCGTAGTTACCTTTGGTTCTTTCCATGCAGGAACGACCAACAACGTTATCGCTGAAACAGCAGAGGTCTATGGTACTATTCGTACCCTCACTCAGGAAATGAGTCTCCTCATCCAGAAGCGCGTGCGCCAGATTGCAGAAGGCGTAGCAGCTAGCTTCGGTATTGAAGTGGATATCATGTTGAAACAAGGTGGTTATCTCCCTGTGGAAAATAATCCAGCCTTGGCTAAAGAGTTGATGGCCTTCTTTGATGCTAGTCCAGAGGTTAATTTAATTGATTGTCTACCAGCTATGACGGGCGAGGACTTTGGTTACTTGCTTAGTAAGGTTCCTGGTGTCATGTTCTGGTTGGGAATTGATACGCCATATGCACTTCACCATCCAAAAATGAGTCCAAACGAAGAAGCTCTTGCTTTTGCAGTGGCTGAAATCGGTAAATTCCTTAAACACAAGGCAGAGGCCTAGTAACATTTTAAAAAGCTAAAAAACTGCCAAATCTGATTTTTGGTATTTTTTTTGATATGATAAACCTATGAAAAATAAACTTAGAAAAACAGTCTTGGCTCAGTTGACTTCACAAAAACCTGAGACTAAGGCTGAGATAGATAAAAATCTTTTGGAGCAATTGATTGCCTTACCTGCTTATAAAGATGCCCGGGTGATTGCGACCTATTTGGCTTTTCCGCATGAATATGATACCAGTCTCTTAATTAAGCAGGCCTTAAAGGATGGTAAGCGTCTTTTGATTCCCAAAACCTATAAACAAGGTCGAATGATTTTTGTAGATTACGATCCTGAAAAGCTTGTTGCAACCTCTTTTGGCTTGATGGAACCTGCGTCTGATTTGGCTGTGGAAAAATCAGAGATTGATTTGATTCATGTGCCAGGAGTAGTCTTCAATGCTGAAGGTTACCGTATTGGTTATGGAGCGGGTTATTATGATCGCTATTTGTCTGACTTTGAAGGGGCGACAGTGAGTACAGTTTACCCTTGTCAGGAACATGATTTTCAACCAGATCACTATGACATTGCTGTTAAGGAGATCATCACATGCAAGTAAATGAGTGGAAGAAATACCCTGCAACCTATCTATTGTTGGGGCTCACGACGTTGACTTTTATCTGTCAATATCTTTTAAATAGCTTCCAAGCGACGTCACCTCTTAGCCTCTTTAAGATGGGAGCTATGTATGGGACCTTTGTTCAATACAATCCCTTAGAGCTCTGGCGTCTTATAACACCTATTTTTGTCCATATAGGTGTCGAGCATTTTCTTTTCAATATGCTTACCCTTTATTTTATGGGGAGGATGGCTGAACAGATTTTTGGTACTCTACGTTTTCTAGGGCTTTATTTACTAGCTGGTGTTATGGGAAACGCCTTTACCTTGCTTTTTACACCTAATGTTATTGCAGCTGGTGCTTCGACCTCCTTGTTTGGCCTATTTGCGGCTGTTGTGATTCTTGGTTATTATAGTCACAGTCCCTTACTCAATCAGTTGGGCCGTAATTATTTGGCTTTGATTGTTATTAACTTAATCTTCAACCTATTTACACCTAGTGTTGGGGTTACGGGTCATCTCGGTGGTTTAGTTGGGGGTGCTCTGGCAGCTATCTTTTTGGCCAATAAGGTTGAAAGTCGCCTTTTTAGTAAGGGGTGGCGCTTCACTGCCCTTTTAACTTACGTTATACTCTTGCTAATTGTTCTAGGCTTTACTTATCTTTAAATTAAATGAAAAATCCATCGAATGTAATAGTCGATGGATTTTATATTAGTCTTTTTTAGTGGGTTTGCCTTCAAGTTTGTGGCCCAAATCAATAAGGTATTGCTTGAGGTCATCTTTAACTTGAGGGTGTTTAAGCGCGTAATCAATAGACGTCTTCATGAAGCCAAATTTGTCGCCGACATCATAACGATTTCCTGTAAATACACGAGCAAAGACGCGTTGAGTTTTGTTAAGAGTATCGATAGCATCAGTCAATTGGACTTCATTCCCAGCACCTGGTTCTTGATTTTCTAAGATACCAAAAATTTCAGGTGTTAGAAGGTAACGTCCGATGATAGCAAGATCACTTGGTGCATCTTCTGGATTTGGTTTTTCAACGAAAGTTTCAACGCTGTAACGTCCGTTTTCGCCTTTGCCCTGAGGAGCGATAACACCGTAAGCAGAGACTTCTTCATGAGGAACAGGCATAACCGCAATAGTAGATGCATGTGTCTCCTCATAATCGTTGATAAGTTGCTTAGTCAAAGGTACCGCTTTGTCGTTAGTAATATCCATGAGGTCGTCACCAAGCATGACAACAAAAGGTTCATTTCCGACAAATGCTTTGGCTTGAAGAACAGCATCTCCGAGACCACGTGGGTGACTTTGACGGATAAAGTGGAGATTAATAGCAGTGGTGTCATTAACCAATTTCAACAAGTCGGTCTTACCTTTTTGTTCTAAGTTATATTCTAACTCGAAGTTTGAGTCAAAATGGTCTTCGATAGAACGTTTTGATTTACCGGTAACAACCAAGATATCTTCAATACCAGACTTGAGAGCTTCTTCAACGATAAATTGGATGGTTGGTTTGTCAACGATTGGCAGCATTTCTTTGGCCAATGCTTTAGTAGCTGGTAAAAAGCGTGTTCCGAGTCCTGCAGCGGGGATGATAGCTTTTCTAACTTTTTGATTCTTCATGAGAACTCCTTAGATCTTTTATTTTTTATCCCATTCATTTTCAGAGCGCAATTCATTGGACATCATATTGAGAATAGATTCCTTGATATCAGCACCCTCATAGATAGATTTGTAGATTGCTGTTGTAATTGGCATATAGACGCCAAGTTCTTGAGCGATTTCGTAGGCAACCTTAGTGGTTGAAATTCCTTCGATAACCATACCCATGTTACGTTCAATGTCTTCTAGTTTTTCGCCACGACCAAGCGCATCCCCTGCACGCCAGTTACGTGAATGGATAGAAGTTCCAGTAACAATAAGGTCACCAACTCCAGATAGACCGCTGTAAGTCAAAGGATCAGCTCCGAGTTTTACACCAAGACGAGTGATTTCTGCCAGTCCTCGAGTAATTACGGCTGCCTTAGCATTGTCTCCATAGCCCATACCATGGAGAGCACCAGCACCGACTGCGATAATGTTTTTAAGGGCACCAGCTGTTTCAACACCAATCACATCAGAGTTGGTGTAGAGACGGAAATAGCTATTACTGAAAATAGCTTGGACATAGCTTGCCGCTTCAAGGTCCTTAGATGCTGCTGTAATCAAGGTGATATCACGAACAATAGTTTCTTCAGCATGACTTGGGCCAGATACAACGACAATCTCACTTCGCATTTCCGCAGGAATCTCTTCTTCAAGGATTGTTGAGAGGCGTTCGTGTGTTCCTGGTTCCAAACCTTTTGAAGCATGCATGATAACAACTTTGTGATCCAAAATTTCAGCAACTTGCTTAGCAACTAAGCGAGTGACCTTAGTTGGAACGACGAAGAGGATAGCATTAACACCATCTAGAGCTTCAGATAGCTCTTTGTAGGCTTTAATGTTTTCATCCAAAACCACATCTTTGAAATAGCGGCTATTGGTGTGCTTTTCGTTGATTTCATCAATTTGTTCAGGGATGTTTCCCCAAATACGGACCTCGTGTCCGTTGTCGTTGAGTACCTGAGCGAGAGCAGTTCCCCAAGAACCAGGGCCCAAGACAGCGATTTTTTGTTTTTTCATCATTCGGTCTCCCTTTAGGTCCTTTCTAACAAAGCAGAAAAAGACTATATTCTTTCTCATTATAACATAAGAAAAGCGTGTTTGTCTTGTACGCTCTGTTAGGAAGACTGATGGCTATTTATTGTTTAGCCAATTTTTGGCAATGTAGCCTCCAATGAGAGCAGCCATAAGAGTTCCGCCAATCAGGATTAGAGCATGGTTGGCTGTGAATGGAACCATAACTTGGTCTACATAATCTTGTGTTTTGCCTTTGGCTAAGAGTTGTGCACTGTAGGCTTTAGGAGCTAGCCACATGGTCACTATAGGTGCCAAGTTTCCTAGAGAAAAGACCATATAGGAGAGTAGATTTACTTTATCATTCTCATAGTTGCCCTTCTTGGCAAGTAAGTCAGCGCCAAGGCCGGCCAGCAAACTTGGAAGGAAGGTTAGGACAAAGTGACCAGAGGCACAGAAGAAGAGGGACATGAAGAGGCCAAGGCAGGTAATAGCTCCAAATTGCATGGTCTTTTGGATTAGCCCTAAATAAACCCAGCCCGAAAAGATAGCTGCCAAGGCAGGTGTGTGGTACATGTTTTTGACTTTAAAAAAGATTAAATCAATCGCAACTGCAATGGTTAGGCATATAAAATACAGTAGAAGAGCTCGGCAAGTTTGTTTGATAAATATCTTTTGACGCATGTAGTCTCCTAATCGATGTGAGGTGTTTTGGTTTTATTGAGCCAAGAGTATGCCAAACCAATGAAAATACCGCCGCCAATCCAGTTACCAAAGAAAACGATTACCCACTGACGTAGAATATTTGCTAATGTGAAATTGTCCACAGCATCACGGACACCATTGAAGCCTAGCAACATAAAGGAAGCAAAGTTTGCAATCAAGTGTTCATTCACCAAAAAGACGAACATAAAAATGGCTGATAGAGCAATGAAAATTTTAGCAGATTCTTCTTTGAGAAGCATATAGCCCAAGATGGCAAGGTTGACGAACATATTGGCAGTAATACCTTCTGTAAAGTTCATCCAATCTGTTTTTCCAAGCTTAGTTGAGACAGCAGTTATCAAGAAACTCTTATCTGTCAGATGATTGAAAGAGAAGGATTGGTTGAAGAACCAGGCCAAGATAAGGGCACCAACAAAATTAAAGAAGGTACAGTAAAGGAGGATGGTGCAGGCCTTACTCCACTTGATTCTTCCATAATAGGCACCACTGCTTAGGAACATCATGTTTGAAGTAGCCAACTCTCCATTAAAAATGAGCACGAAGACCAGTCCGATGGCAAAGATAAAGGCAAAGACGAAGCGGGAAAGGGCTGGAATACCCGTAGCGATAACATCCGCACCAATAATTCCTACAGCAGTTGACATGGTGAGATATGCTCCTGCAAGCATGGAACGTAAGGCATAGCGACCAAGGCTTTCATTGAAGAGAGCTTCTTTTTTAGCGCAGGCAGCAAAAACTTTTTCTTGGAATTGAGACATAAGTTTACCTCTAAGTAATGTGACATGGAGCATGAATAGATATATATGCTCGGGTGAAGATTAATCTATGATGACCATGAAAAAAGTTAGGACAGTTGTCCCAACTTTTCCAAGTCTTAATGTGAGGATGCTCCAGATGTTGCATCTGCGGCTGGAGCTGCATCGCCACCGTGACCGCCAGCATCTGATGCTCCAGATGTTGCGTCGCTACCGCCATGACTAGCTGCAGCCGGTGCAAAAGGACCACTTCCTCCGACAAGGCGTTGACCAGTTGTTTCGAGATACCAGTCAAGCCATGGTTTAAAGTTAAAGACGATTTCATTAATTCCTGCATAAGAACCATCATCATAGTACATAGCCTGATAATTATGTGTGTTAATAACTCCTTCAGGTGAGCCTGGGACAATCGTACGCACATATTCTTGGTTGCCGTTACGAAGGGTACCGATAACCCATTCCACATTTTTCATACGAGCTGGTGGAAGTGAACCGTGAACTGTTGACATGCGGCTACCTGATTGAGGTGGCACACGTTTAGCAAACATGGTATCAGGATCTTGATGGGCATTATTGTAGTAGAGGAATTGATTGTTATCATCAGCATAAGTTAATTCAAATGGCATAGCCTTGAGGAACATGTCGATTTGGTTAACCGTCAAAATACCGTGATCTAGTTTAACATAAGTATCACCAGACACTGCGCCAGTGATTTCAGCTACTTTTTCAACCCATTCTGGATCGTCAGGATCAACCTCGGTAACAGTTGTAGAGATTGGATTGTTACAATCCAAGTCTTCTGGTTCAATTGGTTTTGGTTTTTTCAATTTAGAAACCACTCCTACATATTGGACAAAATTGTCTAAGCATTGTTCAAGGAAGTTAACAGTACCTTCATTGGTGATGTTACCATCAAGGTCGAAGGCCTCTTTAGCCTTACCAAGCAAGAATTCATTACCTGGAAGTGTATAGGCATTGACACCGGGTGCTTCAAGGATTTTACGCAAGTGCACTTGGGCACGTGAAGTCCCTTGGTCGTAGTAAGAAGCACCAACAATCATAACTGGTTTGTTTTCAAATGGGTGCACTTCGAATGAGAGCCATTCTAATACTGACTTAAGTGCTGCAGAGATAGTGTGGTTGTGCTCAGGTGTGGCAATGATAACACCATCAGCGCGTGTAATTTTGTTATTAAGTAAGCGAAGTTGGAAACTTTCATCCCATTTTTCATCTTGATTAAACATAGGGACTTCATCAATTTCTAAAACTTCAAGTTCAAATTTAATTTTAAAATGTCTTCTGATAAATTCGAGCAGTTTACGGTTATATGATTGGTCATAATTTGCTCCAACGAGTCCAACAAATTTCATAGTTTCTATTCTCCTGTCCTATAGGCTTTCCCAGTCGAAGTCTTCAGCTTCTTTATGTAGCAACTCTGTAGCATGTGAGAGTTTACCAGTAATTTTGACGTAGAGACGGAAGTCATCGAAAATAGCATCTAATTTTTTGATGACATCAAGGTCAACTAAATCGCCGTTGTTGTCAAAAGCTTGAAGGGAATGTGAGAGCAAGAATTCGTCTGGAAGCACATTAGCTTTGATTTCTGGAGCATTCAAAATTTGACGAAGTTGTAGCTGTGCACGTGAAGCTCCTAGAGTTCCATAAGATGCCCCTGTAATCAT
>DBFVHV010000185.1:0-5920 GCA_048524165.1 Streptococcus sp. | reverse complement strand
AAGGAGAATCAGATGCCAAAAATCTTCGTGTTTGCGAGGAAGGGCCAGTCTTCCCTACCGGAAAAGTCATCGTCTAGGAGGTTACCATGTCAGAGACTAAATCAGAAAATCGTTTAGCTATTAGCCTTCCAGGGCTAGATTTGAAGAATCCCATTATTCCAGCTTCTGGTTGCTTTGGTTTTGGTCAAGAGTATGCCAAGTACTATGATTTGGACAAACTAGGGTCAATCATGATTAAGGCAACGACTGCCAACCCACGTTTTGGGAATCCAACACCCCGTGTGGCGGAGACACCATCAGGCATGCTTAATGCCATTGGACTGCAAAATCCGGGTGTTGATGCTGTCTTGTCTGAAAAACTCCCTTGGTTGCAGGAACATTATCCTGACCTGCCAATCATTGCCAATGTGGCTGGATTTTCTAACGAAGAATATGCGGAAGTCTCTCACAAGATTTCCAAAGCAAGTAACGTCAAGGCAATCGAGCTTAACATCTCCTGTCCAAACGTGGACCATGGCAATAACGGCCTCCTCATCGGACAAGTCCCAGAGCTTGCCTATGCAGCCGTAAAAGCCAGTGTTTCTCATTCTGATGTGCCCGTCTATGTCAAACTGACACCAAGCGTGGCTGACATCACAAGTGTTGCCAAGGCAGTCGAAGATGCCGGTGCGACAGGCTTCACTATGATTAACACCCTGGTTGGAACTCGCTATGATTTGGCGACACGTAAACCAATCATTGCCAATGGTCAAGGTGGTATGTCAGGCCCAGCTGTCTTCCCAGTAGCCCTTAAGCTCATCCGCCAAGTCGCTCTAGCATCAGACCTTCCCATCATTGGTATGGGGGGCGTAGACAGTGCCGAAGCAGCTATCGAAATGTTTATCGCTGGTGCCTCAGCCATCGGTGTCGGAACAGCCAACTTCACAGATCCTTATGCCTGCCCTAAAATCATCGACCACCTCCCTCAAGTCATGGACAAGTATGGCATCACAACACTTGAAGACTTACGTAAAGAAGTTAGAACAGACTTGTTGGGGAAATAGAGTTAAAAGCGAATAGCACTAAACATTAGTTAATTCTGCTATCAAAGATACTTATTTGAACTTTCATCCTCCTTTGACATTCTCTTATAAAAGCGCTATAATAGAACAAATTGAACTGAACCTTTAATCGAGTCCAGAGAGGCGAGAAAGGTGTACTGAGATGTTTCGGCATCACTAAAGGGTAGGGACTGCCCTGTTTTCGTGCAACCTTCGCTGACTGACTGGCGGAGGTTTTTTGTGTGAAAGGATATAAGAAATGAGAGAAAATCGTCCTGTTATTGCCCTTGATTTCCCAACTTTTGAGGATGTGAAGGCTTTTCTTGCTAAGTTTCCTACCGATGAAAAGCTCTATGTAAAGATTGGTATGGAACTTTACTATGCGGCTGGTCCAGAGATTGTTCGCTACGTTAAAGAGCTTGGCCATAGTGTTTTCCTTGACCTTAAGCTTCACGATATTCCAAATACTGTCAAATCAGCTATGCGTGTTTTGTCTAACCTTGGCGTTGATATGACAAATGTGCATGCGGCTGGTGGTGTGGAGATGATGAAGGCTGCGCGTGAAGGCTTGGGCGATGGACCAATCTTGATTGCTGTAACTCAGTTGACCTCTACCTCTGAAGAGCAGATGCGTGATTTCCAAAATATCCAAACCACGCTTCAAGAATCAGTGGTTCATTATGCTAAGAAGACTGCTGAAGCAGGTCTTGATGGTGTTGTCTGCTCAGCACACGAAGTGGCCAAAATCAAAGAAGCAACAAATGAAGGCTTCGTTTGTTTGACACCTGGTATTCGTCCAGCAGGAGCAGCGGTTGGGGACCAAAAACGGGTCATGACACCTGCCGATGCCCGTCAAATTGGCTCAGACTACATTGTTGTTGGTCGCCCAATTACACAAGCTGAAGATCCAGTGGCAGCTTATCACGACATCAAGGCCCAATGGAATGGTCAATAAATTTTCAAAAATACCTGATTTCTTAAGAAAAATAGATTGAATTAGGTTATAATAAACTATAGAAAACGCTTTACGGAGGAACATAATTATGACATTAGCAACACAAATCGCATCAGACTTGCTCGATATCAAGGCTGTTTACCTAAAACCCGATGAACCATTTACATGGGCATCAGGAATTAAATCACCAATCTACACGGATAATCGTATCACTTTGTCTTATCCTGAAACACGTACGCTTATCGAAAACGGGTTCGTGAAAAAGATTAAAGAAGAGTTTCCTGAAGTAGAAGTAATTGCTGGTACTGCAACTGCAGGTATTCCTCACGGTGCGATTATTGCAGACAAGATGAACCTTCCATTTGCTTACATCCGTAGCAAACCAAAAGATCACGGTGCTGGTAACCAAATCGAAGGCCGTGTGGTTAAAGGCGAAAAAATGGTTGTTGTTGAAGATTTGATTTCAACTGGTGGGTCAGTACTTGATGCTGTCGCTGCTGCAGAGCGTGAAGGGGCTGATGTTATCGGTGTTGTGGCTATCTTCACCTACGAATTGCCAAAAGCTGAGAAAAACTTCGCAGATGCTGGCGTGAAATTGGTCACTCTTTCAAACTACACTGAGTTGATTAAGGTTGCTAAAGTTCAAGGTTACATCACAGCAGACGGACTTCAACTCTTGAAGAAATTCAAAGAAAACCAAGAAACTTGGCAAGACTAATTATCATGATTTAAGGCGGAACGTTTTAGGCGTTTCGCTTTTTTTAGTATAATTTAGAAGATAATAGAAGCAGGAGATTATGTGATGACAATAAATGAGTGGTCAGATGCGACAGCAATGGCTGAAGCCGTGCAAAATAAGACGGTTAGTCCCCGAGAATTAGTAGAAGCGGCTATTCGTGAAGCGGAGAGGACGAATCCCAAAATCAATGCTATCGTCAATCAACGTTACGAGAAAGCATTGGTAGAAGCAGAAACTCGAGATTTTTCTGATAAGCCTTTTGCAGGAGTACCGATTTTCCTAAAGGATTTAGGACAGGAGCAAGCGGGGGAGCCTTCAACAGCAGGTTCTCGCCTATTTACAAGTTACCATGCTAAAGAAACGGATAACTATGTCAAGAAGCTTGAAGAACTGGGCTTCATTATTTTAGGGCGTTCTAGCACCCCTGAGTTTGGTTTCAAAAATATCAGTGATGCCCAGATTCATGGTTCTGTCAATCTGCCTGACAATGTGACACGGAATGCTGGCGGGTCAAGTGGTGGTGCGGCAGCTCTTGTAAGTTCCGGCATTTCTCCTTTAGCTCCAGCTAGTGATGGTGGTGGCTCTATTCGTATTCCAGCCTCCTTTAACGGACTTATTGGTCTTAAGCCTACTAGAGGACGGATTCCAGTCGGTCCTATTTCTTTCCGTGGCTGGCAGGGGGCCTCTGTCCAATTCGCCTTGACTAAAACTGTTCGAGATACGGCTCGCTTGCTCGATCACATGCAGACTTGTCAGATGGAAAGTCCATTTATCTTGCCAAAGCTGAGCAAAGTGTCTTTAGAACAAGCAGTTAAACCTTTGAAGATTGCTTTTTCGACGGTATCTCCTATTGGAGGTAAGGTGTCAGAATCTGCTATTAAGGCGACAAAAAAGGCTGCTAGAGCATTGGAAAATCTAGGACATCATGTGCATGAAATCAGCGACCAGCCGTTAAATGGGATTGAAGCCATGCAGTCTTACTACATCATGAATAGTGTAGAGACGGCTGCAATGTTTGATGGTATAGAAGGTACTTTAGGCCGTTCGATGAGACTTGAAGATATGGAGTTAATGACTTGGGCTATTTTTCAATCGGGTCAAAAGATTCCAGCCAAAGTTTACTCTAAAATCCTAGCTCAGTGGGACCTATATAGTCATCAGATGGCAGTTTTTCATGAGGCTTACGATATTCTTCTGACACCTACCGTTGCGGATGTGGCACCTAAACACGGACAGTTTGCACTATCTGAAAGACTACAAAATCAACTCAAGCATATGGCTGATTTTGATTGGCCAAAGCAACAGGAACTTATTTGGGACATGTTTGAGGATAGCCTAGATTGGACACCCTTTACGCAGCAAGCTAACTTGACGGGACAACCATCGCTTTCTTTACCTGTCTATCGTAACGCAGAAGGTCTGTCGCTTGGTGTTCAACTAACAGCCGCCAAGGGAAGAGAGGATATTTTGCTACAGTTAGCCAAGCAAATGGAAGAAGGTTCGCTTTTTAGCTAGGTATACTCATTCTCGGTTCAATTTTTTGTAAAACCCTTTCAAATAGTGTAGTCTAAGATTATAAGTTTTTAACTTAACTTCATTATTTGTTTTAAGGAGACGTATATAGATGAAAAAGAAATTTTTCGCCGTTATTAGCCTAGCATTGGCTGCGGTCTTTTTGGTTGCTTGTTCATCGCAAAGTTCAGGCGAGAAGAACTGGGAAAAGATTGAAAAACGTGGAACTATTAAAGTTGCGACTGCAGGAACCCTCTACCCACAAACCTACCACGATGATAAGAATAATCTGACTGGTTACGATGTTGAGATTCTTAAGGAAGTTGGAAAACGCCTTAAGTTGAAAATCGACTTCACTGAGATGGGTGTCGATGGTATGCTTACCGCTGTAAATAGTGGTCAAGTAGACATTGCCAACTACTCACTGGAAGACGACAACAAGAACGTTAAAAAATTCTTGCGTTCTGAACCATACAAGTATTCTTTTACTTCAATGGTAGTCCGTGACTCTGATAACTCAGGAATCTCTTCATGGAAGGACCTCAAAGGTAAAAAAGCAGCTGGTGCCGCAAGTACCAAATACATGAAGATTGCTAAGAAAATGGGCGCTGAACTCGTCGTTTATGACAATGTTACCAACGATGTTTACATGCAAGACTTGGTTAATGGTCGTACAGACGTTATTGTCAACGATTATTACTTGCAAAAAATGGCTGTAGCAGCGGTTAAAGATAAATATCCTGTAAAAATCAACGATGGTATCTACAGTAACCCTTACTCAACTAGCTTCACCTTCTCATTGAAAAATAAAACCCTTCAAGAAAAGGTCAATAAAGCCATCAAAGATATGAAAAAAGATGGTACTCTTACCAAGATTTCAGAGAAATTCTTTGCTGGTCAAGATGTTACAAAGAAAACTAAAGTTGACTACACTGAGATTGATATCTCTGATATTGAATAAGATAAGCGATCCAAATGGATCGCTTATTTGATAAAGTTATGTTTAGAAAGATAGACTTATGATTATTGATTATTCGCTGATTTTAAAAAGCATTCCCTATGTCCTAACAGGTCTGCCATACACCTTAGGAATCTCAGTTTTGAGCTTTATCATTGGAAACTTTTTTGCTATTCTTCTTGCCTTCATGCGGATGTCACAAAAGCCCTGGTTAAAGTATCCAGCCCGTATCTACATTTCCCTCATGCGTGGGGTTCCTATGTTGGTCGTGCTCTTCATTCTTTACTTTGGCCTGCCTTATGTTGGCATTCAGCTGCCCGCTCTTCTATGTGCCCTAATTGGTTTTTCTACCGTAAGTGCAGCCTATATGGCAGAGATTTTCCGTTCATCCATTTCTGCTGTAGATAAGGGACAGTGGGAGGCTGCTCGATCTCTAGGACTTCCTCAAAAGCCAATTATTCGTCACATCATTTTACCTCAAGCTCTGCGTATTGCAGTAGCACCACTTGGCAATGTCATTATCGATATGGTTAAGAGTTCCTCATTGGCAGCTATGATTACAGTGCCTGACATTTTCCAAAACGCAAAAATTATTGGTGGGCGTGAGTATGACTACATGTCAATGTATATCCTAATCGCCCTTATTTACTGGACTTTGAGCTTTACTCTTGAACTGTTTCAAGGTTATCTTGAAAAACGTTTAGCTACCTATTGAT
>DBFVHV010000184.1:0-2848 GCA_048524165.1 Streptococcus sp. | reverse complement strand
ATTCATGAGTCGCAAGTGGTGAACAGCCTGAACAATATCACCAGTCCCAGGTTCACCCTTGGTACGAATCATTGATGCCCCTTCTGAGATACGGCGAAGAGCCTCACCGAGGTCCTTAGCTCCACAGACGAAAGGCACATCAAACTGGGTTTTATCCACATGAATAAGGTCATCAGCCGGTGTCAAAACCTCACTCTCGTCGATATAATCAATCTCAATCGCCTGCAAAATCTGTGCTTCAACGAAATGACCAATACGCACCTTAGCCATCACTGGAATACTAACGGCGTCCTGAATTTCCTTAATCATCTTAGGATCACTCATACGTGACACACCACCTACTGCACGGATATCAGCCGGAATGCGTTCCAAGGCCATGACCGCAGCGGCTCCTGCCGCCTCAGCGATACGTGCTTGCTCAGGATTTTGAACGTCCATGATGACGCCTCCCTTAAGCATCTGTGCCAAATTTTTATTTAAGTCGTAACGATTTGTCATTGCAATCACCTCTCATGTTTTTATGCCCTTTATTTTACACAGGATGATTTTTGAAGAAAAGAGTCTTTTTCTCAAACTGTATGGGGACAATTGCTCTTTCAATCATATCTATAGACGAAAAAATAAATAAATTAGGAAAACTCTTTTATAGGCTATAACTATCACGAATATAAGAATCTTTTTATAAAATCATGGCGTTTTTGTATCCGTTTTCTATTGAAGTTATTAGAAAATAGGATTAAAATATAATCGTAAATTAATTTTTGGTGTTCATGATGTTTTAAATGTCACAGCATGAATTTACCAAGTCACCATACAAGGGGGAAAATTATGGAAAACAAAGTTCGTTTCAAACTTCATAAAGTTAAGAAACATTGGATCACAATCGCTGCCTCAAGTTTGGCTATCGGGGCTTCACTAATTGGACTAGGACAGGTCGGAGCCGATGAAGTCAAACCAGAAACGACTGCTGTTAACAGTCCTGAAAATGTCGTCTCTGACAGCAATCTTGAGACAAGTGCTAGCCTTATAACAAGAACCGAAGTAGCTCCAACGAGTACAGTTGTCGAGAATACTTCTAGTGCAGCAGTATCTACTGACACTACACCTACTAATGTCGCTACTCAGCCAATAGAAACAACTGCTACACAGCCTAGTAACGAGGCCGATAAAAAGGTTGAAACCGCTCAATCTAGTGAAACAACTATTGCTGATAGGGGTGCTGAAGTCTCATCTGAAACAAGCGACAACGTAACTACTTCACAGGAAACACCCTCACAAGGTGGCAAGTTCACATCCGATGATCAGGGTAACTGGTATTACCTAGACAACGAGGGCCACAAACTAACTGGCCCACAAACCATCGACAGCTTCAACCTCTACTTCCATGACAATGGCATCCAGGCAAAAGGTGAAAAAGTCACTATTGATGGCAAGGACTACTACTACGATAAAGATAATGGGCGTAAGGTAACTGATACAAGTATTGAAGTAGATGGTAAAACTTATCTAGCAGATGCTGATGGTATCCTAACCGAAAAAACACAACTACCTACTCAGGTCGTGACGGGTGGTCATTTCCAATCTGACAACCAAAAAGATTGGTATTACTACACTGCCAACGGTGAAAAATTGACTGGTTGGCAAAATGTTGATGGTGTCATCCTTTATTTTGATAAAGATGGGAAACAAGTCAAAGGACAAGAACGAGAGATTGGTGGAAAATACTATCGATTCGATGAGAATGATGGTTCTCTATTAACGAATCAGTGGCATCACACTTCAATTTTCAATGGCTATAGGACAGAACCTCAATATACAACTTATACTAATTACTTAGGCGAAGATGGTGCTGCATTTATTGGATGGCATACCATTGACAGTAAACGTTATTATTTCAAACCTGACGGACTTTTGGCTAAAAATGATACTGTCACAATTGATGGGAAGATTTATCTTTTTGATTACCAAGGACAATTGGTCAAGAACAAATATGGCATTGTTGAAACTCCTTCAATGTTCCATGCAAACACTTCTACCTACCGTACCAATGCTAACGGCGAAGTCTTAACTGGTAAACAAATTATCGATGGAAAAGAATATATCTTTGCTTTAAAGGGTCAAGTTCTTGATGGTATCATAGGTTATGACAGCAAACTTTATCTAGTCACAGATAGTAAAATAGAAAAAAACTATTTTGGAGCCCTTTTTTCAAAAAAAACATTTTGGGGCGGGCCTAGTTTCTCTGGAATCTATGGAACTGATAAAAACGGTGTCCTCCTCGAGGGCATCCAACGAGGCTCTGATGGTCACCTTCACTACTTCCAACCTGAGGTAAAAAGTGTTGATAAGCCTACATGGAAAGAAATCGATGGCAAGCGCTATCGTCTAACAAAATCATATCGAACAGAAAGATATGCTGGTATGTACACCACTATTATCCTTACTAACGACACTTTGAAAGTCGATGATAAGACCTACACAATTGATAATGAGGGAGTAGTGACTGAATTTACGGCTAAAAACCAATTTGTTCGCGATGATTTCTGGAACTGGTACTACTACGACAAAGAGGGCAAACTCCTAACAGGCCGTCAAACCATTGATGGTGTTCAACTCTACTTTGATAAAAATGGTAAGCAAGTCAAAGGTAGCCTAGTAGACATTGATGGTAAAACTTACTACTTTGACAAAGACAGTGGGGCTATGTGGACGAATACCACTCTCGAAAAAGACGGCAAAACTTATATCATCGATGAAAACGGTGTGGCTACTGAGAAAGTGAATTAAAAAGGAAAGACATAATATTTCTACCACTTTAAGAAAACTTTAGGCTTTGCTTTATATACTA
>DBFVHV010000183.1:0-3560 GCA_048524165.1 Streptococcus sp. | reverse complement strand
AGAGAATGTTAGCTGATAAAGCGGCAATGGCACTAGAAAGGATAATCTGCAAGAAACTGGTATGAATAAAACGGGAAAAGAGTTGCATGCCAATCCCTACAAAAACTCCCGATATAGCCGCAGCAGTCCCATCAATCCAGCTACTTCCTAGAGCTAGCGAGAAGCTCCCAGCACCAATGACACAGGCTATAATATCCTCTAAAGGACGATAGAAAGTCTTCTGCTCAATGGTTTTCAGCTTTTGGAAAATGCTAGAAACAGGCTGATTTGGCTGTTCTGCCAGTTCACGAGACAGGCGGTTTACTTCCTCTAGTTTACCTAGATGGATAGACGGGACTGAGGTAGCTAGGACACGAGACTCTTTAAGACCTGAGCGGTTGAGTCCAGAAATCATGACTCCTCGATTGACCACATAAGTGGAGAAGTCTCTGATACCAAGAGACTTGGCCATGTGTCCCATGGTGTCCTCGATACGGTAAATCTCAGCACCGCTCTCCATCAGGACACGGCCTGCCTGAAGGACGGCATCCATTTCATTTTTGGTTTCTATTTCTGTTTCTCTTGGAAAATCGATGGTCATTTGAACCTCCTTATCGCTTAATTCGTCATTCCATTATAAGGCTTGAATGGTGGTTTTTCAATAGCTTTGACGACTAAAATAGGACTTTCTATGAGATTTTTCTCCTACTTAATGATAGGGGGGCAGGAAAATGGAGGGCTTGCCTTTTGCCTTGCCATTGGTAGAGGCAAATGCTACAATTAAATTATAAAATGTATGCGTTTACATATTTTACGCTACCTTTCTTAAAAAGCGTTTAATTCCTTTATTTATAGGGGTCTTAGCAATTAGAGAAGGGAACAAATGTAAGTGCAAATAGATGATACCTTTGAAAAGGAGACAATTCCATGAAAAAAATTATCAATAAACCTGAAAATGTTGTGACAGAGATGCTAGATGGTTTGGCTTATGTTCACAGTGATTTGGTGCATCGTGTTGACGGCTTTGACATCATTGTAAGAAATGAGCAGGCTGCTGGTCAAGTTGGTCTCATTTCTGGTGGTGGAAGTGGTCATGAGCCAGCACACGCTGGTTTTGTAGGTGATGGTATGCTTTCTGCAGCCATCGCAGGTGCAGTATTTACGTCACCAACGCCTGATCAAATTTTGGAAGCCATCAAGGAAGCGGACCAAGGAGCTGGTGTCTTCATGGTTGTTAAAAATTATTCTGGTGACATCATGAATTTTGAGATGGCTCAAGAATTGGCTGAGATGGAAGGTATCGAGGTTGCCAGTGTCGTTGTGGACGACGATATTGCTGTGGAAAATAGCCTCTATACTCAAGGCCGTCGTGGGGTTGCAGGTACCATTTTCGTGCATAAGATCCTAGGTCATGCGGCTCGCGAAGGTAAGTCTCTGGCTGAAATCAAAGACTTGGCTGACAAGATTGTTCCTAATATCCACACCATTGGTTTGGCCCTTAGTGGTGCGACGGTTCCTGAGGTTGGTAAACCTGGTTTTGTCCTAGCAGAGGATGAAATAGAGTACGGTATTGGTATCCATGGTGAACCAGGCTATCGCAAGGAGTCTATGCAACCTTCTCGACAGTTAGCTGAAGAATTGACAGGGAAGCTCCTTGAAGCCTTTGAGGCTAAGTCAGGTGAACGCTATGCCCTTCTCATCAATGGTATGGGTGCGACACCACTCATGGAGCAGTATGTCTTTGCTAATGATGTAGCAAGCATTCTTGGAGATGCCGGACTAGATGTGGCATATAAAAAATTAGGTAATTACATGACATCTATTGATATGGCAGGCCTCTCATTGACTCTGATGAAGATTGAAGATGAGGCTTGGCTTGAGGCTTTGGAGAGTCCAGTTAAGACTATTGCTTGGTAGTCTGACGTGAGAACTAGAAATTAGGTATATTATGGATAAAACAGTTGCAGTAAAATGGATGCAAGGCTTTAACCAAAAAGTTGAAGCAGAAAAAGACCACTTGTCTGAATTAGACGGTCCTATTGGAGATGGTGATCATGGTGCTAACTTGGCGCGTGGTATGGCGGCAGCCATTGAGGCTATTAAGAGCACGGAACCACAAAGTGCAGCAGAAGTGTTTAAGGCAGTCTCAATGGCCTTGATTAGCAAGGTTGGTGGTGCCTCAGGTCCGCTCTATGGGTCTGCCTTTATGGGCATGATGAAGGCTGAACAAGCTGGACAGGATTTGGCAGGAGTGCTTGAGGCAGGTCTCGAGATGATTAAAAAACGTGGCCATGCAGAAGCCGGTGAAAAGACTATGGTGGATGTTTGGCATCCGGTTGTTGAAGCTGTCAAACAAGGTCAACTAACCAATGATGTCATTGACCAAGCTGTTCTTTCAACCAAGGAAGTTGCGGCTACAAAGGGGCGTGCCTCTTATGTCGGTGAGCGTTCAATTGGTCACATTGACCCAGGCTCGTATTCGTCTGGCTTACTCTTCAAAGCCTTACTAGAAGCGGAGGAATAGGACATGCCAGAACTTGGAATTGTGATTGTATCCCACTCCGCTGATATTGCTAAAGGTTTGGTGAGTCTGATTCGTGAAGTTGCACCAGATATTCCTTTAACGGCTACAGGCGGTCTTGAAGATGGTGGACTGGGATCTAGTTTTGACCATGTGCAAGTGGCTGTGGATAGTCAGCCTGCTAACCGTCTCTTGGCTTTTTACGACTTGGGCAGTGCTCGTATGAATTTGGAGATGGTTGAAGAATTTTCAGACAAGGAAATCCTTATTCAGCAGGTACCTCTCATTGAGGGGGCCTATGCGGCATCAGCCTTGCTTCAGGCAGGAGCGAGTGAAGTTGAAATCTTATCACAGATAAATGAATTAACCATTCAAAAATAGAATAAAGGAAAACTATGACAAATCAAATTAAGTATAAATGGGCTAGTCTTGGAACTGGTGTTATTGCCAATGAGTTGGCACAGGCTTTAGAGGCTCTAGGTGGTAAACTCTATTCCGTTGCAAATCGTACCTATGATAAGGGAGTGGCCTTTGCTGAGACATATGGTATTGAAAAGGTTTATGAAGAGATTGACCAAGTGTTTAAAGATCCTGAAGTGGATATTATCTACATTTCAACGCCTCACAATACGCATATCAATTTTCTTCGCAAGGCACTCGCAGCAGGTAAACACGTCCTCTGTGAAAAATCTATCACCTTAAATAGTGAGGAATTGGCAGAAGCTATCCAACTCGCCGAAGAAAATCATGTCAAACTGGCAGAAGCCATGACCATTTTCCATATGCCTATCTATCGAAAACTATCTGAAATCGTGGAAAGTGGTAAGCTAGGTCCCCTTAAAGTTATTCAGATGAACTTCGGTTCTTATAAAGAATATGACATGACCAACCGCTTTTTCAATCGTAATCTAGCTGGTGGTGCCCTACTTGATATCGGTGTCTATGCCCTATCCTTCGTGCGTTGGTTTATGACCTCACAACCGACAGAGATGGTTTCACAGGTCAAATTAGCTCCGACTGGCGTTGATGAGCAAGCGGGCATTCTTCTTACCAATGCAGA
>DBFVHV010000182.1:0-9923 GCA_048524165.1 Streptococcus sp. | reverse complement strand
GCATGCGTCCACGTACAATTTCAGAGGTGATTGGTCAGAAGCATTTAGTTGGTGAAGGTAAAATTATTCGCCGTATGGTAGAGGCGAATATGCTGTCGTCAATGATTCTCTACGGACCGCCAGGAATCGGGAAAACCTCGATAGCCAGTGCTATTGCAGGAACAACAAAATTTGCTTTTAGAACTTTTAATGCCACTGTCGATAGCAAGAAACGTCTGCAGGAAATCGCAGAAGAGGCTAAATTTTCAGGTGGTTTAGTTCTCCTCCTAGATGAGATTCATCGTTTGGATAAAGCGAAACAAGATTTTTTGTTACCATTATTAGAGAACGGTAATATTATCATGATCGGTGCTACAACCGAGAATCCGTTTTTTTCTGTAACACCAGCCATCCGTAGCCGTGTACAAATATTTGAGTTGGAACCACTCTCTAATGAAGATATCAAGGAAGCTATCCTGAATGTTCTAGAGGACAAGGAGCGTGGCTTCGCCTTTGAGGTTCACTTAGATGATGATGCTCTAGATTTTATTGCGACAGCTACTAATGGTGATTTACGTTCGGCATATAATTCTTTGGAGTTGGCTGTCATGTCGACACCAGCTTCAGAAGGTGGACAGCATCATATTACCTTAGACATAGTGGAAAATAGCTTACAACGCAGTTATATTACTATGGATAAAGACGGTGATGGGCACTATGATGTCCTTTCTGCCTTGCAAAAATCTATTCGAGGATCTGATGTTAATGCCAGTCTTCACTATGCGGCACGTTTGGTTGAGGCAGGAGATTTGCCTAGTCTAGCACGTCGCTTGACTGTGATTGCCTATGAGGATATTGGTTTAGCTAATCCAGATGCACAAGTTCACACGGTCACGGCCCTGGAAGCTGCACAGAAAGTAGGTTTTCCGGAGGCACGTATTTTGATTGCCAACGTAGTTGTTGACTTAGCTTTATCACCCAAGTCGAATTCGGCTTATAAGGCAATGGATGCTGCCCTGACAGATCTTAGAAAGTCTGGGAATTTACCTATTCCGCGTCATCTGAGAGATGGACACTATGCTGGAAGTAAGGAACTGGGTAATGCACAAGATTACAAGTATCCACATGCGTATCCTGAAAAGTGGGTTAAGCAACAATACCTTCCAGATAAATTAAGAGGTATCAATTATTTCCAACCTAATGAAACTGGGAAATACGAAAGAGCTCTTGGAGCTAATAAAGAACGAATCGATAAGTTATCTAGATAATACGAGAGGTATCAACGAAAACGATTGCAAAAAAATTGATTTTTCCTCTTGCAATAATTTTCAAAAGTGGTATTATAAAAACAGAGAAATTGCTGTGGTATACGAATCCGCATATAAGTGTTGACCGACTAATTTTTGTATTATCGGGAGACAGAGGTCTATTAACAGTGTGCAGGCTGGCTCACCCAGAAGCAACTGAAGTTAATAGCGAGTCGCCCACCTGCTTTTTTACGTCGCGGGTTCAATACAAACCGTGGATCATCGGTACCAATACAGCATCCAGCCTCCTTAGCTCAGTTGGTAGAGCAGTGGACTCTTAATCCATGGGTCACAGGTTCGAGCCCTGTAGGGGGTATCTAAATCAACAGGAAAAAGCCTTGAGTTCCAAGGCTTTTTTGTGTAGTCTTAGCACTGAAAAAAACGATAGAAAAAACGCCCCTTCAGGCGCTTTTTCTATCAATGAGGTAGACCTCTATATTCTGAAATGGTTTGTCCTGTCCATTTTTTAAAGGCTCGTGAGAAAGACGATACTTCCGAATAGCCTAACAGATAGCTGACATCTTCTATTGTCATTTCTGGATTTTTGAAATAACTAAAGGCTAGGATTTTTTGAACATTTTGTAATTCTTGATTAAATTTGGTTCCTTCTGCAGTCAGGTTTCGTTGCAAGGTGCGGCTGCTAATGCCTAATGACGCTGCTATATCTTCAATGGTAAAGCAACCACTTGGAATAGCCTGGTAGAGTTTTTGCTGGACGATACCTGTGAAACTTTCACTGGTCATTGCTTCTGCTAGGCGTTCCTTGAGCTGAGGCTCTAGGTAGTCTAACATGACATTATTGGCTGTGAGGAAAGGCTTCTCCAAGTCCGCTTTTTTAAAGACCAGTTCATTCCCTTCCATTACTTCCACTGGACAGCCAAAAATAGCAACACTGGCTTCCTCATAAGAGTAAGGAGTCCCGACATGGACTGGGACAATCTCTTGACCTGTTCCCGTCCGAATCAAATCCAGCAACAACAACTGCTCATTGAGGACTGCAAAGCGAGGCAGGTCTAGCCCTGGATAATCATAACGATAGCTCACGCGGACAAGGTCATCAAAGACTTCTATATTCACGACAATGGGACCTGTAATCTTTTTGTATTTGGCGAAATGCTCTATGGCTGCGAGACCGTTTTTAGAAGATAAGGCCGCGAAAAATGGCGGCATAAATATCTGGATATCCTTGATACGGCTCATGGCGATGATTTGCTCATCATTGGCCACTTGATCAAAAGCAGTTAAGAGATGATAATAGTCCAGAGTTGAGAGGTTCATCTCCTCTTTCCAGGTGCTATCTGGTAGATTGGCCAATTCTAGAATCATTTTCAGATCCAGCCCGATAAGGCTTAAATTTTCAATATATTGTTGACTGAGACTAAGGCGCATAAGCTTTCTCCATTCTATTAACGCATTGACATCAACATCATACGATCAAAGAATTTATCTCCAAAGATGCGACGGATTCCTACCAAAAGTTTGCCTCCACGGCCAACAAGGTAGCGTGTTTTAGGGTTACGAGCATTGATGATTTTAAGAACTGTACGTGAGATGACTTCTGGACTTGATCCTGGTGTTGGGTTATTTTCCATAGCTTTGATATAGCCATTCACCAAACGACTGTAAGCACCATTTTTAGATTCATAAGAGAAGTTTTGGCCAACTGTTGCATTAAATCCAGTATTGATCATTCCAGGTTCTAATACAACAACCCTGATGCCGAATTCCTTGACTTCCATACGGAGGCAGTCACTAAAACCTTCAATAGCGTGTTTTGAAGCATGGTACCAAGCGCCAAGTGGTGTGTAGATTTTACCACCCATTGATGACGTATTGATGATTAGACCATCCTTTTGTTGGCGCATAAATGGCAATACTTTCTTCGTCAAGCGAGCTACACCATAAACATTGACTTCGAACTGTTGTTGCGCTTTTTCCATTGAAAGGTCTTCGACAGGACCATAAAGTCCGTAACCGGCATTGTTCCAAAGAACATCGATACGCCCTTGTTCCTCAATGACTTTTGCAACAACTCTTTCAATATCCTCTTCGTTTGTGACGTCCATTTTCATAACATGGCCACCCATTGCTTCAAGGTCTTTCATTTTATCGACACTACGAGCAACAGCATACACTGTGTGACCAGCTTTGATAAGGTCTTGGGCTGAAAGTTTCCCCATACCTGATGAAGCGCCCGTAACTAAGATAACTTTTTTGTTTGACATAATATTTTCCTCTTTAGTTCATTTGATTTATGAGACTATTATACAAAACAGAAACCGACAAGTATATGACAGATTCTGCCATACTAATGACAATTTACGACATGGTGGGTTATGCAAAACTATCTTTCTATTTCATTCCCTCTTTCTGTTATAATAAATTGTACATTTTATATAGAAAGGTCTTATGATGACAAACCTTATCAAACACAAACGGGTAGAATTTACAGAACTTTTTTATGACTTAGTTCTTGTTTTCGCCATTTCAAAAACAACTGCCCTCATTCACCATCTTCATAACGGCATTTTGACTTGGAATTCTCTCTTTGATTTTTTCATGTCTCTCTTGGTCCTTGTCAATTCCTGGATGATTCAGACCGTTTATACCAATCGCTATGGGAAGAACTCTTTATTTAACATGGTGATCATGTTTATCAATATGGGCCTCCTGCTCGTCATTTCAAATATGATTGGCCATGATTGGCAGCTCTATTTCCACTCTTTTTGCTGGGCCGTTGGTACCCTCACCCTCACCCTCTTCTTCCAATATCTCGTTGAATATTATCGAAAATCGACCAATACCGCCAATCGAAAAAGTATCAAGGATTTTCTTTGGATGACAGGGATGCGCACGTTCGGTGTCTATCTAGCAGCTCTCCTTCCAATCAACCTTGGTATCTATGTCTTCGTTCTCAGTATCCTCTTGACCTTTATTATGCCCATCACCATGACTCGTAGGACCAAGCATTTTCAAGTCAATCTCCCCCATTTAATCGAACGCATCTCCCTTCTAGTCATTATTACTTTTGGGGAGATGATTATGGGACTAGCTAATTTTTATACTCTGGAGGACTTTTCGATTTATTCTATTCTTTATTTCATCATCATGGTTTCTCTGTTCATGTTTTATTTTGGTCAATTTGACCATGCTATTGATGAAGCATCTAATCAAAAGGGAATTTTTCTCATCTATAGTCACTATCCTATTTTTATTGGACTGATTATGATGACTGTTTCGATGAGTTTTCTTCTTAGCCCTGAAGCCAATCATCTCTTTGTGACCAGCTTCTTTTATATCGGAATTGGCCTCTTCCAGGCTGCTGTCCTAGCAAATGGCCCTTTTAACAAGCAGTATCTTCAATACTCTAATACTTTTTATCTCATGGAAGCAGGGATGTTTGTGATCGCCGTCCTTCTTTCTTTGTTCTTTTCTTCTAGTCCGATAATAGTAGTGACTATTGCGACCCTTTTGACCCTAGCTATAGAAATCCATTTTGTTCAATTTTACATGACCCAGACTAGAAAATATTCTACACCTGACTGGGATTTGTTTTAAAGTTTTTAGGCTTTCTTAGTTAGATAAAAAAGAAGAACCATACAGTTTAGATGCTGTATGGTTTATCTTATGATATTAGTCAAGCAATAGAATTGAAAAAGGAGGATTGTCTTGAAAATTGCAATCATTGGCTATAGTGGTTCTGGCAAGTCGACTTTGGCAAGTTTTTTAGGTCAACACTACAATTGTGAGGTACTTCATTTAGATAAAATTCATTTCACATCAAACTGGCAAGAGCGGACAGTTAATGAAATGACTTATGATATATCAAAATTTATGTTACAAAAGGATTGGATTATCGAAGGTAACTACTCGACTTGTCTTTATGAAGAACGTATGAGAGAAGCGGACTGTATTGTATACTTCAACTTTAACAGATTAAATTGTCTCTATCGGGCTTTTAGGCGATATTTAAAATACAAGGGGCAGACGCGTCCTAGCATGGCGGAAAATTGTAATGAAAAATTCGATTTCGAATTTATGAAATGGATTCTATTAGATGGACGTTCACAAAAGAATGTAATGAAATTTAAAGTTGTTGTAGAAAAGTATCCTGACAAAACAATAGTTTTAAAGAATCAAAAGCAGTTAAACGATTATATGAAGAAGGTTAAATAACTGCAATAACCATTTAGTCATAAAATAGTTGGTAGCTCTATATAAGATATGAAATTAAAAAAATTTATAGTAAGTAATTAGTTTCAATCTTGGTTGCAACTGTCCGAATATTTTGATATAAACGCTTTGATCGTTGAATAATTGGTCTCTTTTCTGATATAATAAAATGTAACGCAAAACTTGTGGGTGAAATTCCCACCGTGAAGTTTTTCAAGAAAGGTGGGGACAGTCTCGTAAAGATGGAGCTGTCCGTTATCAAAATAATATGACATCAGTAGTTGTTGTAGGTACCCAGTGGGGTGATGAAGGTAAAGGGAAAATCACAGACTTCCTAAGTCAAGATGCCGAAGTAATTGCACGTTATCAAGGTGGAGACAATGCAGGTCACACGATTGTTATCGATGGTAAGAAATTCAAATTGCACTTGATTCCATCAGGTATTTTCTTCCCAGAGAAAATCTCTGTCATTGGTAATGGTGTTGTAGTGAATCCTAAATCACTTGTCAAAGAGTTGGAATATCTTCATGCAGAAGGTGTATCAACAGAGAGTCTTCGCATTTCTGACCGTGCACATGTTATCTTGCCATACCATATTAAACTTGATCAACTGCAAGAAGATGCTAAAGGTGACAATAAAATTGGTACGACTAACAAAGGTATTGGTCCGGCCTATATGGATAAGGCTGCGCGTGTTGGTATCCGTATTGCAGATCTTTTGGACAAAGAAATCTTTGCTAATCGCTTGAAGACAAACTTGGCTGAGAAAAACCGTCTTTTCACTAAGATGTATGACTCTGAAGAGTTATCATTCGATGAGATTTTCGAAGAATACTACGCTTACGGACAACAAATTAAACAATACGTCACAGATACATCTGTTATCTTGAATGATGCTCTTGATGCAGGTAAACGTGTCCTCTTTGAAGGGGCTCAAGGAGTTATGCTTGATATTGACCAAGGAACATACCCATTTGTAACGTCATCAAACCCAGTTGCGGGTGGTGTTACAATTGGTTCTGGTGTTGGACCATCTAAAATTAATAAGGTTGTGGGTGTATGTAAGGCCTATACGAGTCGTGTCGGTGATGGTCCTTTCCCAACTGAGTTGTTTGATGAAGTGGGTGAACGTATCCGTGAAGTTGGTCATGAATATGGAACAACAACTGGACGTCCACGTCGTGTAGGATGGTTTGACTCAGTAGTAATGCGTCATAGCCGTCGTGTATCAGGGATTACAAACCTTAGCTTGAACTGTATTGACGTTCTTTCTGGTCTTGATACTGTGAAAATTTGTGTAGCCTACGATCTTGATGGTGAGCGCATTGATTACTATCCAGCTAGTCTTGAGCAATTGAAACGTTGTAAACCAATTTATGAAGAATTGCCAGGTTGGGAAGAGGACATTACAGGTTGCCGTAGTTTGGATGAGCTTCCTGAAAATGCCCGTAATTATGTTCGTCGTGTTGGTGAGTTGGTCGGTGTACGTATCTCTACCTTCTCAGTAGGGCCTGGACGTGAACAAACAAACATTCTTGAGAGTGTTTGGTCAAATATCTAATAATGAAGACAAAGAATCTAGGAAACTAGGTTCTTTTTTTCTTTAATCAGTAAACAGAATAAGGTCATATATGACTTGGTAACTGTTAGAAAAAAACGCGTGTCAATTTTTCAATAGTATTAGAAAAGAAGTCTTTCTATTTGATTAGTTTTTCGGTATAATATGGTTTGATTAAATGAAAATTAACGAGAACCTACTTTCATGATTTAGGAGTATGGTCACAATTGTAACAAAGAGAATAAGTGAGCAGATTTCTTAATAGCTTTGGGTAAGAGGTGAGTAATGAATAAGGTTGTATTTGTTTGTCTGGGAAATATTTGTCGAAGCCCTATGGCGGAGTTTGTAATGAAAGCGCTTGACCAAGATGGGTCTTTGCATATTGAAAGTCGTGCAACCTCTTCTTGGGAACATGGAAATCCAGTTCACCAAGGAACCCAAAAGATTTTAAGGAAATATGCGGTTTCTTTTGATTCTTCCAAAGGCTCACAACAGATAAGTCAGTCAGATTTTGAATTCTTTGATCTGATTGTGGGGATGGATGAGTCAAATGTTGAGGATCTTCTACAAGTATCTGCGGGTCGTTATGACGATAAAATTAAGCTCTTTAGACCTGGTGGGGTTCCGGACCCATGGTACACAGGTGATTTTGAAGAAACATACAATTTGGTAACTGCAGGTTGCCAAGACTGGTTACAGTGGATTAAGGATAGACAATGAATTTTAAACAGCTAAAGAATTTTGATTTCAAAAATATTGATATTAAGCGTAATCAATTTGAGCGTATCACGGTAGGGATTATTATTTTATGCGCTCTGTCCTTGTTGTTGGTGACTATAAAAACGCAACATTCTATTAAAATTGATGGGACTAAAATTACCTATAAAGGTCAGATGCAGAACCATCGTTTAAACGGTCAAGGAACTCTGACCTATGATAATGGTGATACCTATACGGGTGGATTTAAAAATGGTTCCTTTAATGGTCAAGGAACTTTTAAATCTCACGAAGGTTGGACTTATGAAGGAGAGTTCAAGTCTGGTCAAGCAGATGGCCAAGGAAAATTGACTACTGAAAATAAGGCTATCTACAAAGGAAAATTTAAACAGGGGATTTTTAAAGGATGAGAATTAACTGGTTTTCTTATATTCGTGTGACAGGGCTTCTTTTGGTTCTTGTCTATCATTTCTTCCCAAGTATTCTTCCTGGGGGATTCATTGGTGTTGATGTCTTCTTTACCTTTTCAGGCTATCTGATTACGGCACTTTTGATTGATGAGGTGTCTAGGACGCATCGCATTGATTATCTTGGTTTTATGCGACGACGCTTTTATCGTATAGTGCCTCCACTTGTACTGATGGTTCTTATCTGTACCCCTTTAGCACTCTTGGTTCGAAATGATTTCATTGCAGGCATCGGGCGTCAGATTACCTCTGTTATTGGTTTTGTAACTAACTATTATGAAATTTTAACTGGTGGAAATTATGAGAATCAGTTTAACCAGCATATCTACCTCCACACATGGAGTCTGGCTATTGAGGTTCATTATTATATTCTCTGGGGAGCCTTGCTTTGGTTCTTAGCTAAGCGTGTCAAGCACCAAAATCAATTTAGAGGCCTAGTTTTCATGGTATCTCTTACCTGCTTTACGGTGAGTTTCCTCTCAATGTTTATTAGTGCTTTCTTTGTTGATGGTTTTTCTCGCTTGTATTTTTCTTCAATTACGCATGCTTATCCTTTCTTTTTAGGTTCGCTTTTTGCGACACTTTCAGGTGTACATGAGACGACTGCTAGGTTTAAGAAAAATGTTCGCCTATGGGAACTTAAAAAGACAGTTCTTTATATGGTTGGTAGCTTTGCTCTGCTCTTATTGTTGGGCTTAGTCCTTCATTTTGAAGAACGTATTACCTATCTATTTGGGTTTGTTTTGGCTAGTTTGTTTACAGCTGTCATGATTTACTCGGCACGTATTCTCCATGAGAAGCTACCTGGCAAATCAGAGCCTGCTTTTATTAGTTATTTAGCGGAAATCAGTTACAGCGTTTATTTGTTCCACTGGCCACTATATATTATCTTCAGCCAATTAACCAATAATATCATTGCAGTCATACTGACAACAATTTTGTCAATCGTTTTTGCGACACTTTCCTACTATATAATAGAGCCGTTTATTGCAGGAAGAAAGGCAAGTCTCTTTGGAATAGATTTGGACTTGACACCTTACCGACATATTGTGCTCTATATCTTCAGTGGGCTCACCTTAATTACAGTGCTCATTTCTCTCTTTGCACCAGCTGTTGGGAACTTTGAGAAAGACTTGGAAGCTAACGGATTGTCACAAGCCCAGACTAAGATGAAATTAACACGTACCAATGCTGAAAACAGTCAAGCTACCTCTTTTGGTGTGAATAAAGGGGTGACAATTCTAGGGGACTCCGTTGCTCTTAGGTCGAAAAATCAGATTGAATCAAGTATTGATAATGTCGCTATAGATGCAGTAGTCAGCCGTAATCTATCAACTATTAATGACTTACTTAAAGATTATGCGGATAGTAACGCCCTTGCCAAGAATGTTGTTATTGCTGGTGGAGTTAATGAGATTGATGACTACAAAGGTGTTATTAATAAAATCATCAAGAATTTACCTAAAGGTCACCATATCATCTTTGTGACACCATACAATGGTAGTAAGTCTGGAAATGAAGCTGCATCTCTAGTTCAGTTACGTAAGTATGAGTTAGAGATGGCTAAGAAATATGACTTTGTGACGGTTGCTGATTGGTATCAAGTTGCTAAAGAAAATATTTCTATCTGGAATGGTACAGATGGGGTTCACTTTGGCTCCGATAGTGACTCTATTAACCGTGGGGCTAAATTATATACCAATACGATTAAAGAGGCTATCG
>DBFVHV010000181.1:0-5137 GCA_048524165.1 Streptococcus sp. | reverse complement strand
CAAAAGTAGTTGACCATGAAGCAAATAGTGGAATTTTGACATATTCACCAAATGAAATTATATTAGAAATTTTTGGTGAATTTCCAAATGATGAGGCTATATCCATTAATTTTGGTAATCCTGTTGATAAAATATATGGATTTGATTCCTCAGGGAATCTATTAATTTTGGAATCTTATGGCAGTCCGTATGGGACAGATAGTAGTTCGGGATTCCCAATGAAAAAATATAGGATAAAGAATTTTAAAATTTTTGAAATAAAATATCAATGGCTTCCAATTAAGAATAATTTCAAAGAGTTGATAGTTGAATTGATTGACGAATTGGAAGATACCAAAGTCCAGTATTATCAATTCTCTTTTGATCATTTAGAAGATTGGATTGGCAAATCAATTATAAGCGCGGAACGTGATTTTGAACAGCAAAATTTTAATATTGCTGTAAATGTTTCTGAATATAAATCTACGGAAATTTTGATAAAATCAGAAAATTTAAAGTTTGAAGATGTAGCAAGCTATACCTTTTCATATGACGCATTAAGCTTAGAACAATTTTATAAAATTCGTTTATCCTCTGCTAAAAATGAAAAGGTCTCTTTGCAGAAATGCTATGAGGCTTCGAGAAGAATTAGAGAATTAGTCGAGATATTGTCTGAAAAGCCTTTGTCTTTTCTAACCATTGAATTTCTATGTAAACAACGCAAGGATAACAACTGGCCTATAATTAAAGGGAAATATTTTGTACAACATTCAAGGAAAAACATTAAATGGGATAAGCATAAACTACACAAAATTTCATTGAGTAAACTTGATGATAATTTTGAAGTTATAATAAATAATTGGTTCGATAAAAGTGAGCAATTAGAATTTATTGTTCGAAGTTTTACTGCCAATTTGCATGGGGCTCCCTATCTTGAAGATAGTTTTATTGATTCTATTCGTAATTTAGAAGTATTCGCTAGAAATTTTCGCGGTGAACAACGAGCTGATGTTTCTAAAGAAGAAGAAATAAATAAACAAAGGGTTTTTGATTTTATTAATAAAAATATTGATGATCGTTTTAAAAATATCTTTAGAAATAGGTTAAAATATCAGAGACAGGATAATGACTTGAGAAAGAAATTACTGGATTTATTTACTAATGTCCCAGGAAAAATAGGGAAGAATAAACTTACTGAGGCCTCCATTTCTAGTATTGTTCAAAAGTTGTATGACAGTCGTAACTACTATATTCATGGAGATGAGAAATCAAAATATAAAAATCTAGTGACAGACTTCAATGAAATGTATGACCTTCGTACATTGTGTCAAGAGGTATTACGTTTCTACATATTTCAGGAACTTGGATTAGAATATGACGAGGAGTATTAATAAAATGGAAACATGGCAAGAGTTAAAAGTAACGGTTAAGCGTGAGGGAGAGGAGTTGGTTTCCAATCTCTTGATTGAGTTAGGTGCCCAAGGTGTTGCGATTGAAGACAGCATGGACTATGTGGGAAATGTGGACCGCTTTGGTGAGATTTTCCCGGAGGTCGAGCAACAAGAAGAAATCGTGGTGACGGCCTACTACCCGGATACGGTTGATGTAGCAGCAGTTGAAGCGGACTTGCAGGCTCGCTTAGCAGAATTGACCGACTTTATGGATCTGGGAGAGGTCAAGGTGGGCACGACTGCCTTGGCTGAGGAAGACTGGGCCGATAACTGGAAGAAATACTATGAACCAGCTCGCATCACTCATGATTTGACCATCGTGCCGTCATGGACAGATTATGAGGCATCAGTAGGTGAGAAGATTATCAAGCTGGATCCTGGCATGGCCTTTGGGACAGGGACACACCCAACGACTAAGATGAGCCTCTTTGCCTTGGAGCAGGTGCTTCGTGGTGGTGAGACGGTGATTGATGTGGGGACTGGTTCAGGAGTCCTCTCGATTGCCAGCTCTCTTCTTGGAGCCAAGGAAATCTATGCTTATGACCTAGATGATGTAGCGGTTCGAGTCGCACAGGAAAATATCGACATGAATCCTGGTATGGAAAATATCCACGTTGCTACGGGAGATCTTTTGAAGGGTGTGACGCAAGAAGCTGATGTTATCGTGGCTAATATTTTGGCGGATATTCTCATCCACCTGACGGAAGACGCCTATCGTTTGGTTAAGGACGAAGGTTATTTGATTATGTCAGGCATTATCTCTGAAAAATGGGATATGGTGCGTGAATCGGCTGAGAAAGCTGGTTTCTTCCTGGAAACTCACATGGTTCAGGGAGAGTGGAATGCTTGTGTCTTCAAGAAGACAGATGATATTTCAGGTGTGATTGGAGGCTAAATGCAACAATATTTTATAAAGGGGCAGGTTGAAAATCCAGTGATCATCAAAGACAAAGATACTGTGAAGCATATGTTTAACGTTATGCGTTTAACAGAGGATGATCAGGTTGTCTTGGTTTTTGAAGACGGTATCAAGTGGCTTGCACGTGTGACAGACCGTGAGAATCATGTCTTTGAAGTGATTGAAGACTTAAATGAGAATGTCGAGATGCCTGTATCTGTAACCATTGCTTCTGGTTTTCCCAAGGGAGACAAGCTGGAACTGGTGACGCAAAAGGCAACAGAGCTTGGAGCTCAGGCTATTTGGGGCTTCCCTGCCGACTGGTCTGTGGTTAAGTGGGATGGTAAGAAGCTTTCCAAGAAGGAAGATAAGCTTGCCAAGATTGCTCTAGGAGCTGCAGAACAATCCAAGCGTAATCGTGTTCCAGAAGTCAAATTGTTCGAGAAGAAAGGAGATTTTCTATCAGAATTAGTTCATTTTGATAAGATTTTTATCGCCTATGAGGAAACAGCTAAAGCGGGTGAGTTGGCTACTCTAGCTCGTGAGTTGGCTCAGGTAGAGAGTGGTCAGAAAATTCTCTTTATCTTTGGACCAGAAGGTGGTATTTCTCCGTCTGAGATTGATGCATTTGAAGAAGCTGGTGGCGTTAAAATTGGCCTTGGACCGCGTATTATGCGGACGGAAACAGCTCCCCTCTATGCTTTGAGCAGTGTAAGTTATGCCCTAGAATTGAATAATTAAGAGAAAGTTGGCTTTGTTCCAACTTTTTTTGTATTTGACACTTTTAAGCTAAGATTGAATCATGTCATTGGTTTTGTATGACAAATCGAGCATTTCTAAAAAAGTTGATATTCTTATTACGGTTTAATATAATTGTATTATCTTTATAAAAGGGGAAGAATTTTAATGAAAACGAATCGTTATGTGACTCAATCCGCTGTTGTTTTGGGCCTTTTTGCACTCTTGACTGTGCCACAAGTCGTGGGGCATGCTGATGAGTCAACGGCGTCAGTTCCAACTACCTCAACTGAAACTGTGACAGATAGTGGAGCTACTACCGTATCAGGACAAGGAACTTCAGGGACAGCTGTTCAAGGAGGAACAGAGGCTGTATCTGCCACACCAACACCAGTAGCGACAAATGCGTCTGTAGAAGCATCATCTACTAGCTCAACAGCCCAAGCAAGTCAAGAAGCTAGTGCTGTTTTGACTAATGCCAATCAAGTGACACCAGCAGTGCCAGTACAGCCTGAAACCGTTACAGAACCTGCTCATGAGGGACAGACTGTTGATATGCAGATTTTGTCAACAACAGACCTTCATACCAACTTGGTTAACTATGACTATTATCAAGATAAGCCGTCTCAAACGGTTGGTCTGTCTAAAACTGCTGTCCTTATCAAAAAAGCCCGTGAAACCAATCCCAATACGGTCTTGGTGGACAGTGGGGATACGATTCAGGGAACTCCCTTTGGAACTTATAAGGCCTTGATTGATCCTGTTGCCCAAGGTGAGACTCACCCTATGTACAAGGCTTTTGAGATGCTTGGTTACGATGCTGAAACGCTTGGAAATCACGAGTTTAACTATGGCCTCGAATTTTTGGATCGTATGGTTAAGGCTGCTAAGATTAACATTATCAATGCCAATGTGCGTGATGCTCAGACAGGTGATTACTATTACAATCCTTATAAGATTGTTAATAAGACCTTTACCGATACGGACGGTAAACAGGTAACGCTAAAAATCGGTATTACGGGTGTCCTTCCAACACAGATATTGGTTTGGGATAAGGCCAATCTTGAAGGTAAGGTAACTGTTGACGATCCAATGGAGGCTGTTAAAACTGTTGTTCCTCAAATGAAGGCTGCTGGAGCTGATTTTATTCTTGTTGCTGCTCATTCTGGTATTGGCGACAATGAATATACTAAGAACGAGGAAAATGAAGGTTACCAAATTGCTGGTATCGAAGGCGTAGATGCTGTTGCGACAGGGCATTCTCATGCGGATTTCCCAAATGGTGATGGCACAAGTTTTTATGCTAAATATCCTGGTGTAGATGATGTCAATGGTCTCATCAATGGGAAACCTGTGGTTATGGCTGGTAAGTTCGGAGACCATCTCGGTATCATGGATGTCAAGTTGACTTATACGGATGGCAAATGGAAAGTTGTCAATAGTAAGGCCAAACTTGAAAAAATTGATACTAAGTCAGATGTTGCGGACAAGGACTTAATTGACATGGCTGCTCATGACCATAATGGGACAATTAACTATGTCCGTAAGGAAGTTGGTGAAACCACTGCCCCAATCACTAGCTACTTTGCTCAAGTTCAGGATGATCCATCTATTCAAATCGTCAACAATGCGCAATTGTGGTATGCCAAAAAACAAGTAGCCGGAACAGCAGATGAGAATCTTCCACTCCTTTCAGCAGCTGCACCTTTCAAGGCAGGAACTCGTGGTGATGCGACCTACTATACTGATATTCCAGCGGGGCCATTAGCTATTAAGAATGTCGCAGACCTCTACCTCTATGATAATGTTACTGCCCTTCTCAAGGTGACTGGTGCGCAGATTAAAGAATGGTTGGAAATGTCTGCAGGACAGTTTAATCAAATTGATCCTAATAGCAAAGAACCACAGCAACTCATTAACAGTAGCTATCGCTCATATAATTACGATGTGATTGATGGGTTGACTTACAAGTTTGATTTGACGCAACCTAACAAGTATGATCGTGAAGGTAAATTGGTTAACCCAGATGCCAGTCGTGTCCGTGACTTGGCTTACCAAGGTAAACCCATTG
>DBFVHV010000180.1:0-1721 GCA_048524165.1 Streptococcus sp. | reverse complement strand
GTATAAAGGTATCCTTGGAGGAAGTGTGGTAATATAGCATAGGAAAATAGTCACATTTTTTAACAAAAGAGGGAGATGTATAAGGAATGGCTTTGAACAGAGAGATTGTCCTAATTCATGGGACCTGGTGTGCTGGCAATGTTTGGGGAGATTTTGCGACAGGTCTTCGTCAGATGGGGTATACGGTGCATACACCTAGCTTTCGTTACCATGACTTACCCTATCAAGACTGTCTGAATAAAGTTGGTACCGTAACTTTGCAGGATTATCGAGATGATTTAGTGGCCTTGATTGAAAGTCTAGACCAGCCACCGATTATTTTGGGGCACTCTTTAGGTTGTCTGGTGGCACAAATGGTTGCTGAAAAGACAGAGGTTGCTGGTATGATTCTCATGGGACCTGCTCCGACAGCTGATATTTTTGCCTTTTATCCAACAATGCTAGCTTGTTTCGGCAAACACTTTTTACGTTGGGGTTTTTGGAAAAAAGCCATGCCACCTTATAAAAAAGAATTTTTCAAGTATTGTATGAATGAGCAAGAGGAATCTTTGAAAGAAGAAGTCTTTGCGACACTAGTGCCTGAGTCGGGTAAAGTTTACACTCAGATGGCCCTTCATTGGTTTGATAAGACAAAGGCGGCTTACGTGGACTTTAGTAGCATTTCATGCCCTGTTCTTGTGATTTCTGGAACTAAGGATAAGATGACTCACCCTAATATTGCTAGAAGAACAGCTAAGAACTACCGTGATTCAGTTCTTGTTTCACTAACGGGTGCAGATCACATGTATGAAAGTGGTAAATTCCAGCAAAAGACTTTAAGAGTTATTGAGGGCTGGAGTCAGCAAAATGGTTTTGTAGATTAATGACGAAGAATAATCAGACGAAGTTGGGACGAGTTCCCAGCTTTTTGTGTTTCATTTTAAATGTCTTTTTGAAAATTTTGAAAATTAAGTCACAAAGAGGTCTCCCTATGGTATAATTGAAAAAAAGTATGTATTGGAGAACACCCATGGCGATTATAATGGATGGTAAGGCCCTAGCTGTTAAAATGCAGGATCAATTGCAAGAAAAGGTAGCACGTCTAAAAGAAAAGGAATGGATTGTGCCAGGACTAGTAGTAATTATGGTTGGAGATAACCCTGCTAGTCAAGTTTATGTGCGTAATAAGGAACGTGCTGCTAAAAAAGCTGGCTTCCATAGTAAGACGGTCAAACTTTCTGAGAGTATCAGCGAGGAAGAATTGATTGAGGTCATTGAGCAATACAATCAGGATCCGCTTTTCCATGGGATTTTGGTTCAATTGCCATTGCCAAATCATATTAATGAAATGCGTATCCTTTTGGCTATTGATCCTAAAAAGGATGTGGATGGTTTCCATCCTATGAATACTGGGAACCTCTGGAATGGACGTCCTCAAATGGTGCCTTGTACACCAGCGGGAATTATGGAAATCCTTCGCGAGTACAATGTTGAATTGGAAGGTAAGACAGCAGTTATCATTGGACGCAGTAATATTGTAGGTAAGCCTATGGCACAGCTCCTCTTGGAGAAAAATGCCACAGTTACTTTGACCCACTCACGTACACCACATTTGGCTAAGGTTTGTAACAAGGCCGATGTTTTGATTGTGGCTATTGGCCGTGCAAAATTTGTAACAGAAGAATTTGTCAAAGAGGGTGCTGCTGTCATTGATGTGGGAATCAACCGCGATGATGAAGGTA
>DBFVHV010000179.1:0-22765 GCA_048524165.1 Streptococcus sp. | reverse complement strand
ATTTTCAAAGATTTGTTCTGGGCTACCTTGTTCAGCGATTACTCCTTTATCCATGAAGATGACACGGTCTGAAACATCGCGTGCGAACTCCATTTCATGGGTAACGATAATCATGGTCAAACCTGTTTCAGATAGCTCCTGCATAGTCTTGAGTACTTCCCCTACCATTTCTGGGTCAAGGGCTGAAGTTGGCTCATCAAAGAGGATGGCTTCTGGATCAACAGAGAGGGCACGAGCAATAGCCACACGTTGTTTTTGTCCCCCTGAAAGTTGTTTTGGTTTAGCTTTCCAGTATTGTTCCCCCATACCAACTTTCTCCAAGTTAGCTTTGGCGATGCTTTCAGCTTCTTTACGGTCACGTTTTAGAACGGTTGTTTGAGCTACGATAGCATTTTCCAAGACATTAAGGTTTTCAAAGAGGTTGAAGGATTGGAACACCATACCGAGTCTCTCACGATAGGTAGTGAGATCGTAACCTTTTTCAAGGACGTTGTCCCCATGATAGAGGATTTCACCACCTGAAGGTGATTCGAGTAGGTTAATAGAGCGAAGGAAGGTTGATTTTCCTGAACCTGAAGAACCAATAATTGAGATAACCTCACCTTTTTTGACGCTGAGGGAGATATCTTTGAGGACTTCATTTTTTCCGTATGATTTTTTGAGGTTTTTGATTTCTAAAATCGTCTCAGCCATTAGTGAACCCCTCCTTGTGTGTAATTATCTTGATCCAAACGGCGTTCTACATAACGCAAGATGCGAGTTACTGAGAAAGTAAGAACAAAGTAGATTGCTGCGATAACAAAGAATGTTTGGAAGTATTGGTAAGTTTGGGTTGCGACAGTGTTACCTGCGAAGTAAAGTTCCACAACAGAGATAACGTTCAACACAGAGGTATCTTTAATATTAATAACGAACTCATTACCAGTGGCTGGCAAGATGTTACGGATAACCTGTGGAAGAACAATCTTACGCATGGTTTGACCGTGGGTAAATCCAAGAGCAGTTGCAGCTTCGAATTGCCCCTTATCCACAGCGAAGATACCACCACGAACGATTTCACTCATGTAGGCTCCGGTGTTAATAGAAACAATGAATACGGCTGCCAGAGTACGGTCAATATTGATACCAAAAGCTTGGGCAGTACCGTAGTAGATAACCATAGATTGTACAATCATTGGCGTACCACGGAAAACTTCGATATAAACGTTAAGAATACAACCGAAGAGTTTTTGGAGCAAGGCTACAACTTTGTTAGCAGCCTTAGGAGCTGTACGGTAAACACCAATCATAAGACCGATAAAAGTTCCGACAACAGTACCGATAATAGAGATAAGAAGTGTTATTGCTGTACCACGCAAGAATTGTGGCCAGTTTTTAGCAATAATAGTAGTCATCTGGCTAAAGAAGTTTCCTTTTTTAGCTTCATCAGTCTTATCTGCAGGTTGAATGTCAATGATGTGATCCATCAGTTTGACACGTTCTTCTTGGCTGATACCAGCAAGGACCTTATTGACTTGCTCCATTTGCTGGCTGTCTCCTTTACGAAGACCGACAGCCAAGGAAACATCATCTTCTGAGACCTGGAAGCCGCCATCTTTAAGCGAAATCATCTTATATTTTGAACTAGCTTCTTCAGCAGTTCGTGCTTCTGGTCGCTCTGAGACATAACCATCGATGATGCCAGATGCGAGGGCTTGGCGCATTGCACCAAAGTCCCCCATGGCAGTTTGCTTGTTCACGTTTGGAATCTGATCAATCAAGTTGTAGAGGTAAACTCCTTGTTGACCTGTGATTTTAGCATCCTTAAAATCCTTGATGCTCTTAGCGTTGGCGTAATCGCCATCAGAGCTAACAACCATAACAGGTTCACTACGGTAGTAGCTATCTGAAAAGTCGATTTCTTGACGACGTTCAGCTGTTGGACTCATACCTGCGATAATCATATCAATCTTGCCAGAAGTGAGGGCAGGGATCAAACCTGTCCAAGCTGTTTTGACCACCAAGGGTTTCTTACCTTGGGCTTCAGCGATTTTTTTAGCAATTTGCACGTCATAACCGTTGGCATACTGTTTAGTGCCTTCGATGGGAACGGCTCCGTTTGAGTTATCATCCTGTGTCCAGTTGAAAGGTGCATAGGCAGCTTCCATACCGACACGGAGATACTCGTCTGCTTGAGCGCTTGATACTCCGCCAAAAACGAGGAGGAGGGCCGCAAAGCAGGCTACAATAATTTTTTTCATTGAAACAATATCTCCTATAAAAATGTCATTCCTTACTATTTTACAGGAAATTGAGACTGATGACAATAAGTTGGAGCTAGAAAAAAACTGTATATCAGGATTGTCTTTAAATACAGTTGTTAATTTGATATAATAGGAAAGACGATTTTGAGTCTTATTCACAGTTGATGTGATAAGGCTAACATTAAAAAACGGAGATAATTATGCAAACGGCACAGTATATTATTGAATTACTAAAGGCGGTCTTCCTTGGGATTGTCGAAGGGATCACTGAATGGTTACCCATTTCATCAACAGGTCATTTAATCTTGGTTAATGAATTCTTGAACTTAAGACAAAGTAAAGATTTCATTGATATGTTTAATATCGTTATTCAGCTTGGGGCTATTCTAGCGGTCATGGTCATCTACTTTAAACGTTTGAATCCCTTCCAACCTGGTAAAACAGCACGTGAAGTGCAGTTGACTTGGCAACTTTGGCTCAAGGTGGTCATTGCCTGTATTCCTTCAGCCTTCTTTGGCCTTCTTTTAGATGATTGGATGGAGGCCCACCTCAGTAATTTCTTTGTAGTAGCTATCATGTTGGTGGTCTACGGGATTGCCTTTATTTGGATTGAGGACCGCAATCGACGTGTAGAGCCTAAGGTAACGGACTTGGCACGCATGTCTTACAAGACAGCTTTCTATATTGGTCTTTTCCAAGTCTTGAGTATCATTCCAGGGACTAGTCGTTCAGGTGCTACTATTCTTGGGGGGATCATCGTTGGTACTAGTCGTAGCGTAGCTGCTGACTTCACCTTCTTCCTTGGTATTCCAACCATGTTTGGTTACAGTGGTCTTAAGGCAGTTAAGTACTTTATTGACGGAAACACCTTGACTGGTGGACAAGCGGCTATTCTCTTGGTCGCTAGTGTGACAGCCTTTGTTGTCAGCTTGTTTGTGATTCGCTTCTTGATGAACTATATTAAGAAACACGATTTCACTGTTTTCGGGAAATACCGTATCGTACTCGGTATCATTGTACTTCTCTATGGGGCTGTCAAACTTATTTTTGGATAAATCATAAAAAGGACTTCGATTGAAGTCCTTTTTATCTGGTTTAGAGATTATTTATTGAGAAGTTTTCCAAAGATAAGGTAAGCTAGTGTCCAAAGGACCAGACCGCAAGTTAAGAAGCTGGCTAGGATTTTCAAGAAGTCTACGACATTATGCAAGGGATACCATCCGGATAAACAGAGAATTGGAAGGATGGTAACGCACATGATTGAGAAGTGGAGGAGTGATTGTTGCCTGAGTGATAAACGGCTATCGTCGTAAATGGGGGCAGTTGCCAGTAAGATGGCAACAATTAGTCCCGTAAGAAAGGTAGATTTGTTTACGTGATGAGGTTGCCCGGACAAGTAGAGAAAGAGGGTCAATAAACTCGTTATTCCTCCAGCAATGCTAGCTCGTAACAATCCTTTTTTATAGGCAGTCATGGTTATCACCTCCAACTATATATCATATCCACTTTTATTATACTCTTTTCTAGGATAGATGATGGCTATAAAATAGGAAAATTCAAGGTTTTGTTAGCATTAGAGAATTTTTAGAAAAGCTTCCTAAAATAAGACCTAAACTTGTTCAGAAATTGCTATCTCTTTGCTTTTCTAGTATAATGAAATAACTACTCGTGCGAGGTTTTTACATATGGAAATGAAACAAATAAGCGAGACAACTCTAAAAATCATGATTACCATGGAAGATCTTGAAGAACATGGTATGGAGTTGAAAGATTTCTTGATTCCCCAGGAAAAAACAGAGGAATTTTTCTATACTGTCATGGATGAGTTGGACTTGCCTGATAACTTTAAAAATAGTGGGATGCTGAGCTTCCGTGTCACGCCACGCAAGGATCGTGTGGATGTTTTTGTGACTAAATCAGATCTTAAGGAAGACCTTGATTTCAATGATTTGTCAGATATGGATGACTACTCAGGGCTTTCTCCAGAAGAATTCCTCAAAGCTCTTGAAGGTAACTTTATGGATAAGGGTGATATTGAAGCCCACCATAAGCTTGAAGAACTTGAAAAGACCTTGGAAGAGGTTGATAAGGCTATGACAGAGCCGGCTAAGGAAGTGACTGAGGAAAATATTCGTGAAGATTATACTCACTATGTCTTGGCTTTCTCTGACTTTGATCAAGTCGTGACCTTTACGCAAGGTTTGAAGGATGTGCCAGTGGAAGGTTCTGAACTTTATAAACTTGGTGATGTCTACTATATGACTATCCTTCTTTACTTGGCTGATGAGCCTGACTATTACGCGAACAATATGTATGCGCGTTTTCTTGAATATGCGAATGTGGCAGACCGAACACGTGCCTACCTACAAGAGCATGCAACAATCTTGATGGAAGAGGACGCCTTACCGGTACTACAAGCAACGAAATGGAGCTAGGATATGCCTTGGACCATTAATTATATCTTTGTCTTGATTGGGACCTTTCTGATTGCCATTGTGGGGACTCCACTGGTTCGCTCTTTGGCCTTTCGAGTCGGAGCAGTTGATAATCCAAATGCAAGACGTATCAATAAAAAGCCAATGCCGAGTGCTGGTGGTCTAGCTATTTTCTTGGCCTTTGTACTGGCAACCTTGGTATTTATGCCTATGATTATTCAGAAGGATATCTGGCATATTTCTTATTTAAGATACATCCTACCGGTTGTTGTGGGTGGTGCTATTGTGGCACTGACAGGTTTCATTGATGATATCTTTGAATTAAAACCCTTGCCTAAGATGCTCGGTATTGTTACTGGAGCTGTTATTGTTTGGGCTTTTACGGATTTTCGATTTGATAGCTTTAAGATACCTTTTGGCGGTCCCATGATTCAGTTTGGGCCAGTCTTGACCTTGATTCTAACAGTGTTATGGATTGCGGCTATCACCAATGCCATTAATCTGATTGATGGTTTGGATGGCTTGGTTGGAGGAGTTTCTATCATTTCCCTGATGACGATGGGAGTGATTTCTTATTTCTTCCTTTATGATACTGATATTTTCTTGACCATGACCATCTTTGTCTTAGTGGCTGCTATTATGGGTTTTTTCCCTTACAATTATCATCCAGCGATTATCTATCTAGGTGATACGGGAGCACTCTTTATTGGTTTTATGATAGGTGTCTTGTCATTGCAAGGGCTGAAAAATGCGACGGCAGTAGCTATTTTGTCACCTGTTATTATCCTTGGGGTGCCAATTGTTGATACAGTGGTGGCCATTGTCCGCCGTAAGTTGTCAGGGCGACCAGCCATGGAGGCTGACAAGATGCACTTACATCATCGTCTTTTAGCTATGGGGTTCACTCATCGAGGAGCAGTTCTGGTGGTTTATGCTATCGCTATTCTCTTTTCATTGATTGCCCTCTTGTTGAATGTTTCCAGTCGTCTTGGTGGTATCCTCCTGCTCTTGAGTTTACTTCTAGGGATGGAAATTCTGATTGAAGGGCTTGAGATTTGGGGCGTTGGTCGAACACCTCTCTTTGATTTCCTGAAATTTATCGGGAACAGTGATTATCGTCAAGCAACCATGTTAAAATGGAAGCAAGGGCGAAAAAAATAAACGTTTAAAAAGCCAAGTAATGGCTTTTTTGTTATAATGATTCTAATTAAGGAAAATGGAAGTTCTCTTTTTATTTTCCAGAAAATAGCAAGACTATTTTCAAAAAAATAATGCAAATTAGCGAGCAAGTGCTCGCTGTATATATGAAAAAGGAGTATACAATGTCTGTACTTGAAATCAAAAATCTTCATGTTTCTGTTGAAGATAAAGAAATCTTGAAGGGTCTTAATTTGACTCTTAAAACTGGTGAGATTGCTGCTATTATGGGTCCTAACGGAACTGGTAAATCTACCCTTTCGGCTGCTATCATGGGTAACCCAAATTATGAAATTACAGAAGGGGATATCCTTTTTGATGGTGAAAGCATCCTTGACTTGGAAGTTGACGAGCGTGCACGCCTAGGTCTTTTCCTTGCTATGCAATACCCGGCTGAAATCCCAGGGATTACAAATGCTGAGTTTATCCGTGCGGCTATGAACGCTGGTAAAGAAGATGACGAAAAGATTTCTGTCCTTGATTTCATCACTAAATTGGATGAAAAGATGGAATTGCTTGGTATGCGTGAAGAAATGGCTGAGCGTTACCTTAACGAAGGTTTCTCAGGTGGTGAGAAGAAACGTAACGAAATTCTTCAATTGCTCATGTTAGAACCTAAGTTTGCCCTTCTTGACGAGATTGACTCAGGTCTTGATATTGATGCCCTTAAAGTGGTTTCAAAAGGGGTTAACGCTATGCGTGGCGAAGGCTTTGGTGCTATGATTATCACTCACTACCAACGTCTCTTGAACTACATCACTCCAGATGTTGTACACGTCATGATGGAAGGTAAAGTGGTTCTTTCAGGTGGTCCTGAATTGGCTGCCCGTCTTGAGCAAGAAGGTTATGCGAAAATCGCTGAAGAGCTCGGTTACGAGTACCACGAAGAAGCGTAAGTCTGTTACTCGAAATAACTAGAAAAGGAGTAACCTATGTCAAAAGAATCTATTATCGCTTTTTCACAAGCAAAAGCAGAGCCACTCTGGTTGCAAGACCTTCGTCAAGCCGCCTTTGATAAGCTTGATAGCTTGGCTCTTCCAAAAATTGAGCGTGTTAAATTCCACCGTTGGAACCTAGGCGATGGAACGATTACTGAAAATGAACCATCAGCAAATGTGCCTGACTTTACAGCGCTTGGAAACAACCCCAAATTGGTCCAAGTAGGAACAAATACTGTCCTTGAACAATTGCCAGCTGACTTGATTAACCAAGGTCTTGTCTTCACAGACCTGGCAACAGCTCTTGAGGAAATCCCAGAAGTCGTTGAAGCCTTCTTTGGTAAGGCTGTAGCCTATGATGAGGACAAATTGGCAGCTTATAACTATGCCTATTTCAATAGTGCAGCGGTCCTTTACGTACCAGATAATGTTGAAATTGACTTGCCAGTTGAAAGCTATTTTTACCAAGATGGAACTTCAAATGTTCCATTTAACAAACACGTTTTGATTGTGGCTGGTAAAAACAGTAAATTGACTTACCTTGAGCGCTTTGAAACGCTAGGTGAAGCGACTGAAAAAGCTAGTGCCAACATTTCAGTTGAAGTCATTGCTCAAGACGGTGCACAAGTTAAGTTTGCTGCTATTGACCGTTTGGGCGAAAACGTTACAACTTATATTAGTCGTCGTGGTCGTATCGGTCGTGATGCCAGCATTGACTGGGCTCTTGGTATCATGAACGAGGGCAATGTTATTGCTGACTTTGATAGTGATTTGATTGGTAATGGAAGTCATGCCAATCTTAAAGTTATTGGTCTTTCATCAGGGCGTCAGGTTCAAGGAATTGATACTCGTGTAACTAACTATGGTAACAACTCTGTGGGACACATCCTACAACATGGTGTTATTTTGGAACGTGGTACCTTGACTTTCAATGGTATTGGTCACATTGTCAAAGGTGCTAAGGGTGCTGATGCACAACAAGAAAGCCGTGTTCTAATGCTTTCTGACAAGGCACGTTCAGATGCGAACCCAATCCTCTTGATTGACGAAAACGAAGTTACGGCAGGGCATGCTGCTTCAATCGGTCAGGTGGATCCAGAGGATATGTATTACCTCATGAGTCGTGGACTTGATCAAGACACTGCAGAACGTTTGGTTATTCGCGGTTTCTTGGGAGCGGTTATTACCGAAATTCCAGTTAAAGAAGTACGCGATGAAATGATTTCTGTAACTGATACAAAACTAAACAAACGTTAGGAACTATCGACGCAGATAGTCTAACCGATGATATATCTAGATAGGGAGATAAGATGTCAGCTTTAGATGCCTATAAGATTCGACAAGATTTTGCCATTTTAGATCAGGTAGTCAATGATGAACCGTTGGTATACTTGGATAATGCAGCGACGACTCAGAAACCTCAAGTAGTTTTGGACACCCTCATGGCCTACTATCGTGAGGACAATGCTAATGTGCACCGTGGCGTGCACACTTTAGCAGAGCGTGCCACAGCTGCTTACGAAGCTAGTCGTGAAAAAATTCGCCAGTTTATTAATGCCAAATCAACTAAAGAGATTCTCTTTACACGTGGAACGACAACTGGCCTTAATTGGGTTGGTCGTTTTGCAGAGCAGGTTCTTGAGCCAGGAGATGAGGTGGTTATTTCAATTATGGAACACCACTCTAATATCATCCCTTGGCAGGAAGCTTGTAAGAAGGCGGGGGCTAAACTTGTTTACGCCTACTTGAAAGATGGTCAGTTAGATATGGAAGACTTGGCCAATAAGATTAGTGAAAAGACAAAATTTGTCAGTCTGGCTCAGGTCTCTAACGTTTTAGGTTGCATCAATCCTGTTAAAGAGATTGCACAAATGGCTCACCGAGTTGGTGCCTATATGGTAGTGGATGGTGCCCAATCTGCGCCCCACGTGGCTATTGATGTTCAGGACTTGGATTGTGATTTCTTCACCCTTTCTGGACATAAGATGTTAGGTCCAACAGGGATTGGGGTTCTCTATGGCAAAGAAGAGATTCTCAACCAGATGAATCCTATCGAATTTGGTGGTGAGATGATTGATTTCGTTTATGAACAGGAAGCCACTTGGAAGGAACTGCCTTGGAAATTTGAGGCTGGTACACCTAACATTGCAGGAGCTATTGCGCTTGGTGCTGCTGTGGACTACCTCTCTGCTTTAGGTATGGGAAATGTTCATGCTTATGAGCAAGAGTTGGTAGACTATGTCTTGCCTAAGCTTCAAGCGATTGAGGGATTGACGGTATATGGGCCAGAAGATTCTGGCAAACATGCGGGTGTTATTGCCTTTAATATTGATGGACTTCATCCTCATGATGTGGCGACTGCCCTTGACTATGAAGGGGTGGCGGTGCGTGCGGGTCACCACTGTGCTCAACCTTTAATCAATCATTTAGGTATTTCATCGGCTGCCCGTGCAAGTTTCTATATTTACAATACCAAAGAGGATTGTGACAAGCTTGTAGAGGCAATTCTTGCGACGAAGGAGTTTTTCAATGGCACTCTCTAGACTAGATAGTTTATATATGGCTGTTGTGGCTGATCACTCTAAGAGCCCTCACCATCACGGTGTTCTGCCTGATGTGGAGCAACTTCAACTGAATAATCCAACATGTGGAGATGTTATCAATCTGTCAGTTAAATTTGATGGTGACGTGATTGAAGACATCGCCTTTGCTGGTGATGGTTGTACTATTTCCACAGCCTCATCAAGTATGATGACGGATGCGGTTATCGGTAAAACCAAGGCAGAGGCTTTAGAACTAGCAGAAATTTTCTCTCTTATGATTCAAGGGGATCATAAAGTGGATGAGGATAAGTTAGGTGAGGCCAAGCTCTTGGCGGGGGTTTCTAAATTTCCGCAACGTATCAAATGTGCAACCCTCTCTTGGAATGCCCTTAAAAAGGCTATAGAGAGAAGTGAGATCTAGGAAGCAATGGAGCAATTATCCTCCTTGCTCAAGTCTTAAATAAAGAAAATTAATCAAACCTTTAATAAAGGAAAATACTATGACTGAAACAAATGAAAAAGTAGAACCAAAACCCATTGATCTTGGGGAATATAAATACGGTTTCCATGATGATGTGACACCAGTCTTTTCAACAGGAAAAGGAATCAGTGAAGATGTGGTCCGTGCCATGTCTGTTGAAAAAGGGGAGCCTGAGTGGATGCTTGAATTCCGCTTGAAATCATTGGAAACCTTTAACAAAATGGCTATGCAAGAGTGGGGTCCAGACCTTTCTGGTATTAACTTTGATGACCTAACTTATTTCCAAAAGGCATCAGACAAACCTGCTCGTGACTGGGACGATGTTCCTGAGAAAATCAAGGAAACTTTTGAACGTATTGGTATCCCAGAAGCAGAACGTGCCTATCTTGCTGGAGCCTCAGCTCAGTATGAATCAGAAGTGGTTTACCACAACATGAAAGAAGAGTATGACAAGTTGGGTATTATCTTTACAGATACAGACTCAGCACTTAAAGAGCATCCAGAACTCTTTAAGAAGTACTTCTCGAAACTGGTTCCGCCAACGGATAACAAATTTGCGGCCCTTAACTCTGCCTTCTGGTCCGGTGGTACCTTTATTTATGTACCAAAAGGCGTTAAGGTAGATATTCCGCTTCAAACCTACTTCCGTATTAACAACGAAGCAACTGCTCAATTTGAACGTACTCTTATCATCGTTGATGAAGGTGCCAGCGTTCACTATGTTGAAGGATGTACAGCGCCCACTTACACAACGGCAAGCCTTCATGCGGCCATCGTTGAAATCTTTGCACTTGATGGTGCCTACATGCGCTACTCAACTATCCAAAACTGGTCAGATAGCGTCTACAACTTGGTAACTAAACGTGCTACGGCTAAGAAAAACGCAACTGTTGAGTGGATTGATGGTAACCTAGGTGCTGAAGTAACCATGAAGTACCCATCTGTTTACCTTGATGGTGAAGGTGCACGTGGTACGATGCTTTCAATTGCCTTTGCCAATGCTGGTCAACACCAAGATACAGGGGCTAAGATGATTCACAATGCACCGCATACATCATCATCTATTGTTTCTAAATCAATCGCTCGTAATGGTGGTAAGGTTGACTATCGTGGACAAGTAACCTTCAACAAGGATTCTAAGAAATCGGTATCTCACATCGAATGTGACACCATCTTGATGGATGACTTGTCTAAATCAGACACTATCCCATTCAACGAAATCCACAATTCACAAGTTGCGCTTGAACACGAAGCTAAAGTTTCTAAGATTTCTGAAGAACAGCTCTACTACCTCATGAGTCGAGGACTTTCAGAACAAGAAGCAACTGAAATGATTGTCATGGGATTTGTGGAACCATTTACCAAAGAACTTCCAATGGAATATGCTGTTGAGCTTAACCGCTTGATTAGTTATGAAATGGAAGGATCAGTTGGGTAAGAACTCTGATAATCTAAAGGGACCGGATGGTCCTTTTTGTTTTGCTTGAAAAATGAGGAAAAGATCTCTAGATTAATCTTAGCGAAGCGTAATTGCAATACCTAGAAAGCGTTTACAACTGATATTTAAAAAGATATAATAGATTTGAATAGCAAGTAATGGAGGGGACTAATATGGGAGTATATAACAGTGACTGGCTACTCAATCAGATTCGAGGGACAGCTAATGTCGTCAGCAAGGCTTTTAAATTTGAGACTCTGGATATTGATTTAGGTCAGGTGGAAGACGAGCAAGGGCAGACTATTGATGGGAATGACTACATTGATGATTTATTAATTCATGAAAAGTATGATCTGGCGACAGCCTTCATTCATAGTCAACTCAAACGCTTGACGACTAATGACTATAATCTCCTTGTCAGCATCTATATCGAGTATTTGGAGAATTTGCCGCCTGTAATAAGACAGAAGCATCATTTTGACAATAGGCAACTAGCAAGTTTGAGGGAAAAACTGTCCGAATTTTCATGGTAATTTGATAGAGAGTGTGGAAGAGAAACGCCGAGCGTTTACGATTTTTCCACCCTCTTTTTTGTGTTATAATAGAGACACTATGGATAAATTAATTAAAACAATTTCAGAATCAGGTTCTTTCCGTGCTTATGTTCTTGATAGCACTGAAACAGTTAGAACCGCACAAGAAAAACACAATACCTTATCATCATCAACAGTTGCTTTGGGACGTACCCTTATTGCCAATCAAATCTTGGCAGCTAACCAAAAGGGTGAAAGCAAAATTACAGTTAAGGTTATCGGAAACAGCTCCTTTGGTCATATCATCTCTGTAGCTGATACCAAGGGACATGTTAAGGGCTACATCCAAAATCCAGGTGTAGACATCAAGAAAACAGCGACTGGTGAAGTTTTGGTGGGTCCTTTCATGGGGCAAGGGCAGTTTGTCTCAATCATCGATTATGGAACTGGTAATCCTTACACGTCATCAACACCACTTATTTCTGGTGAAATCGGTGAAGACTTTGCCTACTATTTGACAGAATCTGAGCAAACACCATCTGCTGTTGGTCTTAATGTACTTCTTGACGAAGAGGATAAGGTCAAGGTTGCTGGTGGTTTTATGCTTCAGGTCTTGCCAGGAGCTAGTGAGGAAGAAATCGCTCGTTACGAAAAACGTATCCAAGAGATGCCAGCTATTTCAACGCTTTTGGAGTCTGATGACCATATCGAAGCTCTCTTGAATGCCATTTATGGGGATGAGCCTTTCAAACGTTTGTCTGAAGAGGAGCTGAGTTTTGAGTGTGATTGCTCACGTGAACGCTTTGAAAATGCCCTCTTGACGCTTGGTAAGGATGAACTTCAAGCTATGAAAGATGAAGATCACGGTGCTGAAATCATCTGCCAATTCTGCCAAAACAAGTATGAATTTTCAGAAGCTGACTTGGAGGAACTCATCAATGACTAAACTTAATTCGTCCTTCATGATTGGAAATGTAGAGATCCCTCACCGAACAGTCCTAGCTCCTATGGCAGGCGTGACCAATTCTGCCTTCCGTACCATTGCAAAAGAGTTTGGCGCTGGTCTTGTGGTTATGGAGATGATTTCTGAAAAAGGTCTCCTCTACAATAATGAGAAAACTCTTCACATGCTTCACATCGATGAGAATGAACATCCAATGTCTATCCAGCTTTTCGGTGGTGATGCTGAAGGCTTGAAGCGTGCAGCTGACTTTATTCAGACCAACACCAAGGCTGATATCGTTGATATCAATATGGGTTGTCCGGTCAATAAGGTAGTCAAAAATGAAGCGGGTGCCAAGTGGCTCAAGGATCCAGATAAGATTTACCACATTGTCAAGGAAGTCACGTCAGTACTTGATATTCCTTTGACTGTTAAGATGCGTACGGGTTGGTCAAATAGTGATTTGGCTGTGGAAAACGCCCTTGCAGCTGAGTCTGCAGGTGTTTCTGCTCTTGCCATGCACGGTCGTACCCGTGAACAAATGTATACTGGTCACTGTGACCATGAGACACTGGCTCGTGTTGCTAAAGCTATTACTAAGATTCCATTTATCGGAAATGGTGATGTTCGTAGCGTTCAAGACGCTAAACTCATGATTGAAGAACTTGGTGTAGATGCCGTTATGGTGGGTCGTGCAGCTATGAACAACCCATACATCTTCACGCAAATCAATCACTTCTTCGAAACAGGAGAGGAATTGCCAGAGCTTCCATTTGATAAGAAATTGGACATCGCTGAAGATCACCTCAAACGTTTGGTGGACCTTAAAGGTGAAAAGATTGCTGTCCGTGAATTCCGTGGTCTTGCACCCCACTATCTTCGTGGAACAGCAGGAGCGGCTAAGGTTCGTGGCGAAGTCTCACGTGCCGAGTCTGTTGCTCAGGTCGAAGAGATCTTTGCAACTTTGAGATAAATGTAAATCCATGATGAAAACTTAACCGGCTTGGTTAGGTTTTTATTTTAGGTCTATTCTTCCTTGATATTGATGACAGCGCACTGCCGATCTTTTTCTTGGTCTTCCCTTGCAAAATCTCTGTGTTTTCGATATAATTAACTGGTTAAGTAAATGGAGAAAGCAATGCTAGAACTAGAAGAACAAGTAAATCAATTGATTAACCAAATTTTGCTTAAGGCTGAAAATCAGCATGAGCTCCTCATTGGTCAGTGCCGTAGTCAGGTTAAGTTGACTAACACCCAGGAGCATATTCTCATGCTTTTGGCTGAGGGGCGCAAGACCAACTCGGAGTTAGCAAAGACGTTAAATGTCAGTCAAGCTGCTGTTACCAAGGCTGTTAAGACCTTGGTCAAGGAAGGCATGTTGGAGGCCAAGAAAGACAAGGATGATGGGCGCGTGACCTACTTTGTCTTGACACAAGAAGCTCAACCCATAGCTCAAGAGCATGAGGAACACCACCAAGAGACCTTGGGGGTTTATCGGTCTGTATTGGATCAGTTCGATAATCAAGAGCGTCAGGTTATTGGACGTTTCTTGAGAACATTAGCAGAAAAAATCGAGGAATAAGATGCGTTATATTACAGTTGAAGGACTGAGCTTCCAGTATGATGCGGAGCCCGTTCTGGACAATATTCACTATCATTTGGATTCTGGGGAGTTTGTGACCCTGACTGGGGAAAATGGAGCTGCCAAGTCAACGCTTATTAAGGCTACCCTAGGAATTCTCAAGCCTAAGAAGGGAACTGTAACCATCTCTGAGACCAATAAAGATGGTAAAAAGCTTCGTATGGCCTATCTTCCACAGCAGATTGCCAGCTTTAATGCAGGTTTTCCGAGCACGGTATACGAGTTTGTTAAGTCAGGTCGCTACCCTCATCAGGGCTGGTTCCGTCGTTTGACGAAGCACGACTTAGAGCATGTGCAACGTGCCCTAGAGTCTGTTGGCATGTGGGAAAATCGACACAAGCAAATTGGACATCTCTCAGGTGGTCAAAAGCAACGTGCCGTCATTGCTCGTATTTTCGCTTCAGATCCTGATATCTTTGTTTTGGATGAACCAACGACAGGGATGGATGCAGGAACAGCCAATACCTTCTATGAACTCATGCACCACTCTGCTCATAAGCATGGCAAGTCTGTCTTGATGATTACCCATGACCCAGAGGAAGTCAAGGAGTACACAGATCGTAATATTCATCTGGTTCGTAACCAGAAATTGCCTTGGCGTTGTTTCAATGTCCATGAAAAGGATGGAGAGGAGCACAAACATGATTAGTGAATTATTAGCCTATGATTTTATGCAACGTGCTATTCTCGCCGTGATTGCTATCAGTATCTTTTCACCAATTTTGGGGCTCTTCTTAATTCTTCGTCGTCAGAGTCTGATGAGCGATACTTTGAGTCACGTGTCCCTAGCTGGGGTGGCTGTTGGAATTTTCTTGGGACAATCAACCACTTGGATGACCCTTGTGGTTGTGGTTATTGCCGCTTTGGTTTTGGAATATCTCAGGGTTAGTTACAAGCATTATATGGAGATTTCAACGGCTATCCTCATGTCAATGGGATTGGCAGTGGCCCTTATTCTTAGTAACAAGGCGGGTAGCAGTAGCATGAGTCTGGATAGCTATCTTTTCGGTTCTATCATCACGATTAGCTCTGAGCAGGTGCATGCCCTCTTTGTGATTGCGGCTATTGTACTGGTCTTGACTCTTCTCTTTATTCGTCCGATGTATCTTTTGACCTTTGACGAGGACACTGCTCATGTAGATGGCTTGCCAGTACGTCTCATGTCGCTTCTCTTCAATATTGTGACAGGTATAGCGATTGCCCTAATGATTCCGGCAGCAGGATCACTGTTGGTTTCTACCATTATGATTCTTCCAGCAGCAATTGGCATGAAAATAGGTCAAACCTTCAAGTCTGTTATTTTCTGGGCTATTGGTATTGGTTTGGTTGGGATGCTCTCTGGTATCTTTATTTCCTATTATTGGGAAACACCAGCTAGTGCGACCATTACTCTGATCTTCATCGCCTTCTTTGGTCTGGTCTCAATCTTTGAACCTCTCTTAAAAGCAGAATAAATAATAGAAGAAAAGAGCTTGAGAAATCGAGCTCTTTTTGTGATATACTAAAGTGGTTTTTTAGATTTGAGTTAAAAATAATGGTAGATTTCTTGTCAGAAAAAATCAGTCAGATTTTGCTAGTGTCCGCCATAAATCGTAGCAATAACAAAAAGGAGGAAATATGGAAATCTTTTTAACAAGTATATCTGGAATTCTAGTCATCCTGGGTATGATTTTAGTGGGCTTCGTCATGGGTGAAAAAGGCTGGTTTGATGACAAGTCGCGTGGCCTAATCGCTAAGTTGGTCACTCAAATTGCTTTGCCTTGCTATATGATTTATACCATCACACACCGTTTCACAGCGGCCGACCTCCTAAAAATGTTACCAGATTTACGCTTTCCAGCACTATCTATGGTTATCTTAATTGGAATTGCGACAGCAGTAGCTAAGATTTTTGCTGTGAGAAAGGATCGTCGTGGACTTTTTATTTCCATGTTTTTTAATTCCAACACGATCTTCGTGGGACTACCAATCAACCAGGCTCTTTTTGGGGATGCTAGCATCCCCTATGTTCTTATCTATTATATGTGTAATACGACCTTTTTCTGGACCTTGGGAACCTACCTCATCCAGCGTGATGGTGAAGGAGAAGCTGACTTTGACGTAAAAACAAGTTTAAAAAAGATTTTCTCTCCTCCTCTTATGGGGTTTATCGTAGGTCTTATTATCGTTATTCTTCATATTCAGTTACCGACATTTTTAGCCAGTGATTTGCAGTACCTAGGTAGTTTAACAACTCCTTTATCAATGATTTTCATCGGTTTGTCAGTGTCTAATGCAGGATTGAAGCAGTTGGTTCTGAAAAAAGACCAGGTATTAATTCTGCTTGGTCGCTTTGTGGTTGCCCCGCTTTTGATGGCTATCATCGTATATTGGGCACCCCTTCCAACTTTGATGAAGCAAGTTTTTATCATCCAGTCGGCTATGCCTGTCATGACCAATGCACCTGTGGTTGCCAAACTCTACGGAGCTGATAGTGATTACGCTGCTGTCATGGTGACTGAGACTACTCTCGCGACCATGATTGTTATCCCAATTCTCATGGTTCTAATGGCCTAATAAATGCCTGACCCCACCGGTTTTTGCTGGGCGGGTTCTCTTTGTAAAAAAAAGTCAAAAAAGTTTAAGAAAACGCTTTACAAATCATCAAAAGATGCTATAATAATTACATAAAGTATGCAAACGTTTGCATCAAACATAGGAGGAAATGAAATGAATAAGCTAAAAGAAAAATTTGGCTTTGAGTTCTGGCAAAAATTCGGTAAAGCCCTCATGGTTGTTATCGCAGTTATGCCAGCAGCAGGTCTCATGATCTCTATCGGTAAAACGATTGCCATGATTAATCCAAACGTGGCACCTCTCGTTATTACTGGTGGATTTCTTGAGCAAATTGGTTGGGGGGTTATCGGTAACCTTCACATCTTGTTTGCCCTTGCCATTGGTGGTAGCTGGGCTAAGGAACGTGCAGGCGGTGCCTTTGCAGCAGGTCTAGCATTTATCTTGATTAACCGTTTGACTGGTTCAATCTTTGGTGTTACTTCAGATATTCTTGCTGATAAGGGTGCTACAGTTCACACACTTCTTGGTCAATCAATCAAGGTGTCTGACTACTTCATCAGTGTTTTGGAAGCTCCAGCCCTTAACATGGGTGTATTCGTAGGTATCATCTCTGGTTTCATCGGAGCTACTGCTTACAACAAATACTATAACTTCCGTAAATTGCCAGAAGCTTTATCATTCTTCAATGGTAAACGTTTCGTACCATTCGTGGTTATTCTTCGTTCAGCTATCGCAGCTATCGTTCTTGCTATTGTTTGGCCAGTTATCCAATCTGGAATTAACGGTTTTGGTATGTGGATTGCCAACTCAAAAGAAACTGCTCCAATCTTGGCACCGTTCTTGTTCGGTACATTGGAACGTCTTCTCTTGCCATTTGGTCTCCACCACATGTTGACTATCCCAATCAACTACACTCAATTGGGTGGTACTTATGAAGTCTTGACTGGTGCTGCAAAAGGTACTAAAGTTTTGGGTCAAGACCCACTCTGGCTCGCATGGGTTACTGACCTTGCTAACCTTAAAGGTGCGCATCCAGATCAGTACAAACACCTTCTTGAAGCTTACACACCAGCTCGTTTCAAAGTTGGTCAAATGATTGGTTCATTTGGTATCTTGATGGGTGTTGTGGTAGCTATCTACCGTAACGTTGATGAAGACAAGAAACATCAATACAAAGGGATGTTGACTGCCACTGCGCTTGCAACATTCTTGACAGGGGTAACTGAACCTATCGAGTACATGTTCATGTTCGTAGCTACTCCACTTTACATCATTTACGCATTTGTACAAGGTGCAGCCTTTGCAATGGCTGACATCGTTCACCTCCGTGTTCACTCATTCGGTTCTATCGAATTCTTGACACGTACACCTCTCGCTATTAACGCTGGTTTGGCGATGGATATCATTAACTTTATTTGGGTAACTGTACTCTTTGGTGTTATCATGTTCTTCATCGCTAACTTCATGATTAAGAAATTTGATTACGCAACACCAGGACGTAACGGTAACTATGAACAAAACGATGATGCTCCCGCAGAATCTGCTGGATCAGCAGGTGCTGGAACAAGCTCAGCAAGCTCACAAGTTATCAACATCATCAACCTTCTTGGTGGACGTGCTAACATCGTCGATGTTGACGCATGTATGACTCGTCTCCGTGTTACTGTTAAAGACGCTGAAAAAGTCGGAACTGAAGAACAATGGAAAGCTGAAGGCGCTATGGGTCTTGTTATGAAAGGTCAAGGTGTCCAAGCTATCTATGGTCCTAAAGCTGACGTCTTGAAATCTGATATCCAAGATGTACTTGATTCAGGTGAAGTTATCCCTGAAACACTTCCAAGCCAAATGGCTGCTGTTCAAAAAGCAGAAGCTCAATTCAAAGGTGTGACTGAAGATGTTCACTCAGTTGCAGACGGTCAAGTTATCAAGATTGAAGATGTAAAAGATCCAGTATTCTCACAAAAAATGATGGGTGATGGTTTCGCTGTAGAACCAGAAAACGGTAAGATTGTTTCTCCAGTAGCTGGTAAAGTTGCAAGCATCTTCCCAACTAAACACGCTCTTGGTTTGGTAACAGATAATGGACTTGAAGTTTTGGTTCACATCGGACTTGACACTGTTAGTCTTGAAGGTAAACCATTTGAGGTTAAAGTTACCGAAGGACAAACTGTTGCTGCGGGTGATCTCTTAGTAGAAGCAGATCTTGCAGCTATCCGTGAAGCTGGACGTGAAACTTCAACAGTAGTTGTCTTCACTAATGCAGACGCAATTAAATCAGTTAAAGTAGAACATACAGGAAAATTGGCAGCTAATGCTCCAGTTGCAAAAGTAGAACTTTAATTTGTTAAATAATAAACAAGCAGACAGCCCCTGGGCTGTTTTGTTTGTAAAAGACCTTGTTGTCATTTCTATATGTAAGTCAGATAAAGGATAAGCTTATGAAATTTCTAACCTTAAATACCCATAGTTGGATGGAAGAAGACGCAGAAGGGAAATTCCAAACCCTAAAGGAACAAATTCTTAAGGCTCAGTATGATATCATTTGTTTCCAAGAAGTTAATCAGGAAATAGAGACTGCAGTTGTAGAAACGGATGCTTACTATCATGCGCTACCATCAGCAACACCAATCCACCAAGATCACTTTGTCCGTTTGCTTGTGGAAAAATTAGCTGAAGAGGGCCTTCAATATCATTGGACGTGGGCCTATAATCACATTGGTTATGACCACCTTAATGAAGGTGTTGCTGTCTTGTCACGCCAACCGTTGACAGCTAGCGAAATTTTAGTTTCAGATGTTGATGATCCAACAGACTATCATACACGCCGTGTGGCAGTAGCTGAGACGACTGTAGACGGCCGAGAAGTTGCTGTTGCTAGTGTCCATCTTTCATGGTGGGATAAAGGTTTCCAAGAAGAGTGGGCACGCATTGAGGAACGTTTCCAATCCATTGACAAACCACTGATCCTAGCAGGGGACTTTAATAACCCAGCAGGTCGAGAAGGTTATCAAGCAATATTAGCCAGTCCGCTCAACCTTCAGGATAGCTTCCAAGTTGCTCAAGAAACAACTGGTAGCTATACAGTTGGACCTGGTATCGATGGTTGGAAAGGTAATGAAGAACCTTTACGTATTGACTATGTTTTTGTAAGCCAAGAGTGGGCAGTAAATCGCCTTAGTGTCATTTTTGATGGAAACAATCAACCTCTGGTAAGTGATCACTATGGCCTTGAAGCAGATTTTACACTTAAATAGGAACTGTAGCCTATCATGACCTAATAAGGGTAGAAAAATATTGTCAAAAGATAAATAAAAGAGTAAACTAGAAGCTATAATTGAATTTTTATAAGGAGAGACTAATGGCTCATATTACATTTGACTATTCAAAAGTTTTGGATAAATTTGTAGCACCACACGAAGTGGATAACCTTCAAGCACAAGTAACAGTAGCAGACGAAATGATTCGCAAAGGAACAGGCCCAGGGGCAGACTTCCTTGGATGGCGTGACCTTCCAGAGAACTACGATCGTGAAGAGTTTGATCGTATCTTGAAAGCTGCTGAAAAAATTAAAGAAGAAAGCGATGTTTTGGTTGTTATCGGTATCGGTGGTTCTTACCTTGGTGCCAAAGCAGCCATTGACTTCTTGAACCATCACTTTGCTAACCTTCAAACAAAAGAAGAACGTAAAGCTCCACAAATCGTTTATGCTGGTAACTCAATTTCATCAACTTACCTTGCTGACTTGCTTGAGTATGTTGAAGGTAAAGATTTCTCAGTTAACGTTATCTCTAAATCAGGAACAACAACTGAACCAGCTATCGCTTTCCGTGTCTTCAAGGAACTTCTTGTTAAGAAATACGGTCAAGAAGAAGCCAACAACCGTATCTACGCAACAACTGACCGCCAAAAAGGTGCTGTTAAAGTTGAAGCAGATGCTAATGGTTGGGAAACTTTCGTTGTTCCAGATGACATCGGTGGACGTTTCTCAGTATTGACAGCTGTAGGTCTTTTGCCAATCGCAGCTTCAGGTGCTGATATCAAAGCCCTTATGGAAGGTGCTAACGCTGCACGTAAAGAGTACTCTTCATCTAAAATCTCTGAAAATGAAGCTTACCAATACGCTGCAATCCGTAACATCCTTTACCGTAAAGGTTACACAACTGAAATCTTGGCAAACTACGAACCATCACTTCAATACTTCTCTGAGTGGTGGAAACAATTGGCTGGTGAGTCAGAAGGTAAAGACCAAAGAGGTATCTACCCAACATCAGCAAACTTCTCAGCTGACTTGCACTCTCTTGGTCAATTTATCCAAGAAGGTACACGTAACCTTTTTGAAACTGTTGTTCGTGTAGACAAACCACGTAAAAATGTGCTTATTCCTGAATTGGCTGAAGACCTTGATGGACTTGGTTACCTCCAAGGCAAAGATGTTGACTTTGTTAACAAGAAAGCAACAGACGGTGTTCTTCTTGCTCACACTGATGGTGACGTGCCAAACATGTTCATTACTCTACCTGAACAAGATGCCTTTACATTGGGTTATATCATCTACTTCTTTGAGCTTGCTATCGCACTTTCAGGATACTTGAATGCTGTTAACCCATTTAACCAACCAGGTGTAGAAGCATATAAGAAAAATATGTTCGCCCTTCTTGGTAAACCAGGATTTGAAGAACTTGGAGCAGAACTTAACGCTCGCTTGTAATTCTCAGATAAGATCAGCTTTGGCTGGTCTTTTTTTTCTTCAATTAGTACCTCGTCTTTATTTCAATTTTACTAACGGCAGTCAAAGTGCTATAATGTAAGGGATTGTGAATTTAGCGAGTTCTGCTATTTTCAAAAAAGAAAAAACAAATCAGAGATGCAAGAGTATCTCTTAGAAGAGGTGAATCCCATGGGACGTAAATGGGCTAATATCGTTGCTAAGAAAACTGCTAAAGATGGTGCTAACTCAAAGGTTTACGCTAAGTTTGGTGTTGAAATCTATGTAGCTGCTAAACAAGGTGAGCCAGATCCAGAGTCAAACTCAGCTTTGAAATTTGTTTTGGATCGTGCTAAACAAGCGCAAGTGCCAAAACATGTTATTGATAAGGCTATTGATAAGGCTAAAGGTAACACAGATGAAACTTTCGTTGAGGGGCGTTATGAAGGATTTGGACCTAACGGTTCTATGATTATCGTTGATACTTTGACTTCAAATGTTAACCGTACAGCTGCTAACGTGCGTACAGCCTTTGGTAAAAATGGTGGTAACATGGGTGCTTCAGGTTCTGTATCATACATGTTCGATAAAAAAGGTGTTATCGTGTTTGCAGGTGAAGATGCAGACGCTATCTTTGAACAATTGCTTGAAGCAGATGTAGACGTTGAAGATGTAGAAGCAGAAGATGGCACTATCACTGTTTATACTGAGCCAACAGACCTTCACAAGGCATTGGAAGCTCTCCGTGCTAACGGTCAGGAAGAGTTCCAAGTGACAGAGCTTGAAATGATTCCACAAACTGAGGTTACTCTTGAAGGTGAAGACCTTGAAACGTTCGAAGGGCTTATTGATGCTCTTGAAGCGGATGATGATGTTCAAAAGGTTTATCACAACGTAGCAGATATGTAATCTCATTAAACACTTTCTGTCTTGAGGAAAGTGTTTTTATGTGGTCTGGAAAAGGATTTGCCTTGCTTGTCCTGACGTAATCTGATATAGTAGTAGCCAAGTGAATTATTGGAGGAACACGAAATATGAATATGATGTTATTGTTGGTCATTTATGCTGTTGCAATTGTTGTATATGTGGCGTTTAGCCGTCGCCGTCAGGC
>DBFVHV010000178.1:0-2086 GCA_048524165.1 Streptococcus sp. | reverse complement strand
ATGCTATGATTCGTACCATCGGTAATAAAACTAAAAAGATTTATCTGGGTCACCTTTCCAAAGAAAATAATATCAAGGAATTGGCCCACATGACGATGGAAAATCAGTTGGCTCGCGCTGATTTTGGTGTTGGAACTGACTTTAAGGTTTGTGATACCTCACCAGACATGGCGACCCCACTAACAGATATTTAGAATAATAGCAGAAGAGCTGCACTAATAGTTTAGTGTAGCTTTTTAAAAGGATAGTATATATGAAAATAATTTACCTCTCGCTAGGGATAGTGTCGCTTGGTTTGGGAATTCTTGGAATTCCTCTTCCTATCTTACCCACAACACCTTTTCTACTTTTAGCCGTCGCTTGTTTTGCTAGAAGTTCCAAGCGTTTTGAGAAATGGTTATATAATACCAAACTTTACCAAACTTATGTCGCCGATTTTCGAGAAACAAAATCGATTGCCAAAGGACGAAAGAAAAAAATCATTATCCAAATCTATGTTTTGATGGGAATATCGATAATTTTCGCTCCTATTATTTGGGTGAAAATTGCGCTCTTTTGCCTGACACTCTTTATCACCTATTACTTGTTTAAGGTTATTCCTAATAAAGACGAATAAAAGATAAAAAATGAGGCTTCCAAAAGGAAGTCTCATTTTAACTATTATCCATTAATGTTTGCTGCGTAATTTCTTACGGACTTTATAGGCAAAGTTGGCTAGGCCATAGAATGGGCTAACTGGAAGGTTGAATTCTCCAATGAATTGTTCAATGCGTGGGTTAAATTTGGACTTGAAATTGTACAAGCCGCCATCTAGAGAATTTTCAATTCCTCCCATGTTTTGCCACTCGGCACCGCGCTCGAAAGCGTGATTAGCAGTTTCATACCATGTCAAAATGGCAGGTTGGTAACGACGATAGTCTTCGTCCATTCCCGCATAGATATTCTCAGATGTGTTTCCAAATTCCAGAACTAAGGTACCTGAGAGTGGAACAGTCTTGTTACCAGCGTCAACCTTTTCTTGAAGGAAGGCGATTTCTTCTGAAAGTCTCTTGTACTCTTGTTTATTGTTCTCAATTTTTCCAGGTTTGGTTTTTTCTGTAAACTTGGCAGCGTCGGCAATATTCTTTTCAAGTTGTTTATTAAGATCTTTGAGGCGAGCTGGCAAATCTAGTGTTGAGAGTGTAATGTAAGAAGATTCTGGGTAAGTGGTCAACAACTTTTCATAGTAATCAATCCCACGAAGATGAATGTTCTTACGAGCCTCTGTTTTTTTCATCAGATCTGCAAATTGGTCTAGCAGCTCAGTGCCACCAAATTGAACTGAAATGCCTTTGTTTCGAGCAGTGCGAACAGCTTGCTTAGTACTCTTAGATAGCTGTTCCTCAGTAAAATCTTCCTTATAAATATTTGCCTGGAAGCGTGGTTGAATATTTTCAGCCATATCTTCGGTGAGACCAGTCCATTCAACGCCAAGAGCTTGGATGTCTTTGGCAATCGCCATAGTTTCTTCACGGATTTCAGCTTCTTCTGAAATTAAGTTTTTAGTGACAAAGAGACTTGGATCAAATTTAACAAAGAGAGCACGTTTTGTTTTGGCATATTTTTTAAGTGAAGTTATGACAAAAGCTAACAACTCTTTATCCTGATAGTCCATGATAGGACCGCGTGGAATGTAAATCATAGAGAAGCCAAGAGGCAGTGGTTGAATAAGAACACTAGCGACGGCAACAAGTTTGTCATCTTGATAGAAACCTAGACGGTCGTTACCCCAACTATCCTTGATTTTTGCCCATGAGCTACTTTGTAATAAGTTGGTTTGAGGACTATCAATAACAAAGCGGTCATGCTCAGAAGTACTGAGTCCAGTTTTATAGGTATACATATTAGTCTAGAACCCACTTTCTAATAGCGTAAGCGACACCAGATTCATCATTTGATTTTGTGATGTGTTTAGCAATTTTCTTGATTTCTGGATTTCCATTTTCCATAACGACAGGAGAACCGACGACCTCCAGCATGGCACGGTCATTTTCTTCGTCTCCGATAGCCATTGTTTCTTCTTTAGTGAGACCAAGTTTTTCAGCAA
>DBFVHV010000177.1:0-2726 GCA_048524165.1 Streptococcus sp. | reverse complement strand
GCATACATTGTTGAAGCAATAGTTGAACCTTTAGCAGCATCAGAGAATGACTCAGCATATTGAACTTGAATATCAATATCAGGTTTTACAGATTTAGCACCTGCAGTGAAACCAGCTTCGAAACGTGTAATTGTATCTGATTTTTGACCACCGATGAAACCAACTTTGTTTGTTTTTGATTGCATTGCTGCGGCAATACCTGCAAGGTAAGCTCCTTCGTTATCAGCAAACAACACGCTTTCAACGTTCTTTTGGTCTTTAACCACGTCATCGATGATAACGTAATTAATTTTCTCGTTATCTTTAGCTGATTCTGAAACAGCATCGTGAAGTGCAAAACCAACACCAAAGATAAGATTGTAATTTTGGTCTACAGCTGATGACATGTTTGTTGCAAAATCAGACTCTGAGTTAGATTGGAAGTAAGTATAACCTGAATCTTTACTTAGTTTGTGTTCTTTCCCCCAAGCTTGAAGACCTTCCCATGCTGATTGGTTAAATGATTTATCATCAACACCACCAGTATCTGTAACAATTGCAGCTTTCACTTTCGAATCAGCTGCTGAGCCGCCTCGTCCACCACGAGCACAAGCTGCAAGACCAAGTGCTGCTACAGCAACAAGGCCAAGTCCGATAATTTTCTTGTTCAATTTCATCTTGAACACTCCTCCTATAACTTGCAAGATAACTTGCTTAATAAATAAAAAATATTTCAGACTATTGTAAGTCTGTAAAAGAGTATGGTAACAACTCTCCGACTGTCATCTCGACTGTCGATTTATCTTCAGCGATAAGAATCACTTTAGAATCCTGTTTAAAAAATTCGGCCATTACTTGACGGCATGCACCGCAAGGTGAGATAGGCTGCTCAGTATCACCATAGACAGCTAGCATTTCAAAATCTCGATGACCTTCTGAAACTGCTTTAAAAATAGCAGTACGTTCCGCACAATTAGTTAAACCGAAAGAGGCATTCTCAACGTTGCAACCTTTATATATCCGACCGTCGTTTGTCAGAAGAGCTGCACCTACGCGGAAATGTGAATAAGGAACGTAGGCGTTAGCAGCAGCTTCTTCAGCTTCTTCAATAATTTGTGATAGCTTAGTATCCACCATCTACACTCTCACCTTCCATTATCGCAACTCCAGCAGATGTTCCAATTCGATTAGCTCCTGCTTTAATAAAAGCTTGCGCATCTTTAAAGGAACGTGTTCCTCCAGCTGCTTTAACCCCCATATCTGGTCCAACCACTTCTCGCATGAGTTTGACATCTTCTATAGTAGCTCCACCTGTTGAGAAACCAGTAGAGGTTTTTACAAAGTCTGCTCCTGCACTTTTGGCAAGTTGACAGGCTTGAACTTTTTCATCGTCACTAAGCAGGCAGGTCTCAATAATGACTTTGACTAGCTTATCTCCACTAGCGTTCACCACTGCTTTAATATCCGATTCAACAAGTTCATTCTGTCCAGATTTTAGAGCACCAATATTGATTACCATATCAACTTCATCTGCACCATTTGAAACTGCATCTCGTGTTTCAAATGCTTTAACAGACGATGTTGTTGCCCCTAGTGGGAATCCAATTACTGTACAAACCTTAACGGAGCTATCTTTTAGTAAATCAGCTGCAGTCTTTACCCAAGTTGGATTAACACAAATACTTGCAAATTCATACTTTTTTGCTTCTGCAATCAACTTTTCAATTTGTTTAAGCGTTGCATCTGGTTTTAGTAGAGTGTGGTCAATATATGTATTAACTGTCATAAATATACTCCTTAAACAAGCTCTCTCATTTGTTAAGAAATAATTTTTAAAATTTCTTTTGGCTTTTTACAGTCATTGCTGATTGTAATATAAGATTTAAATTCATTCATCAACTCTTCAGTTAGGGCTTGGTCACTATAAATATTTGCGACAACTTCACCTACTTTGACAGAATCGCCCACTTTTTTCTCGAAAACAATACCTGTTTCATAATTAAGAGTGTCAGCTTTAGTAGCACGACCAGCCCCTAATTTCATAGCATATTTACCAAATGCTAAGGCTGGTAGTTCAGAAATATAACCTTCTTCATCAGCCAAGACTTCTGTGACATAAGCTGCTGTACTCTTACGATAAAGGTCATCCAAGTCTCCACCTTGAGCTTCAATAAGTTCTTCAAATTTAGATAGAGCTGCGCCCTCTACTAAATGTTGACGAATTTCTTCTGGACTAGCCGTAACTCCTGCCAAGTTTAAAAGAATCTCTGCTAATTCACAAATGAACTCTGTAATGTCTGCACGGCCCTTACCTTGCATAATTTCAATAGCTTCAAGAATTTCAAGCCGGTTACCAATAGCTCTACCAAGTGGTTGGCTCATATCTGTAATCACTGCAATTGTCTCTCGACCCACTTCACGACCCAAGGAAACCATGGTTTCAGAAAGGTGTTCAGCCTCTTCTAAACTCTTCATGAAAGCCCCTTGACCTACCGTAACGTCTAGAAGAATCTTATCAGCTCCTGCAGCAATCTTCTTAGACATAACTGAACTTGAAATCAAAGGAATAGAATCTACTGTAGCAGTCACGTCTCTAAGTGCATAAAGAAGTTTGTCTGCTTTAACAAGATGTTCTGATTGTCCAATAAGAGAGATACCAATGTCTTTAACTTGTTGAATGAATTCTTCTTTGGTACGTTCGACTTGATACCCTTTTATAGATTCAAGTTTATCAATAGTTCCTCCAG
>DBFVHV010000176.1:0-6691 GCA_048524165.1 Streptococcus sp. | reverse complement strand
CCATTTTGCTTTTAGCTATTACAGGATTAACTGTCACACGATTTGTTAACTGGCGAAGAAGTATTGCTGTGTTACTCTTCGCCTTTGCGGGCATTGGTCTTATTCAGAATATGATGGATACTACCGATCGTGTAAAAACTGCGGCACAGGATGGTGAACTCATTTCCGTTGTCAAACATACTTATGTTGAGGGTGATTACCAGACGATAAGTCTTATTATGGATGACAGTGATTTGTCACAGTTTTTAAATTTAGTTGTTAAACCGACACCAGATTATGTACCAATTTATGGGACAATAGGTAAGCAGAATACTTACGATCTTTACTATAAAAATATCGTTAAGAATCAGAGTGCAGAAAAGCTGCTCGAAAATGGTTATCTTGTATTAACTTGGCAAGCTGCTGAAGGAGAGGAGCTAAACTTACCAATAGTTGTCTATAGAGATTCCATCTTGACACTAAATGGCCAAGAACTGAATAAGGCTGATTATAGATTGTCAACAATTGGTACACCAATAGTTTCATCACAAAAAGGGCAGAATAAACTGGTGTTAAGTTACCAAGAACCGGGATGGTTAGTTATAGCTGTATTGATTCCAATAATAGTCTGGGGATTAATATCTTTACAGTGGGTTTACACTAAAATAAATATAAAAAAGGTTGCCTAGTGTAACCTTTTTGCATTATTCTTTAATCATGATATAATTAAGCTTGCGTGCTTTTACGCTTCAAAATCGACCTTCAAATCGATATTTGAATAACTAGACCCTTCAAGTCTATGTTAAATTTTATTTGATGGGAGGAGTTATCAATGACTGATAATTCAAAAACACGTGTTGTTGTCGGTATGAGTGGTGGCGTTGATTCATCAGTAACAGCTCTACTTTTAAAAGAGCAAGGCTATGATGTAATTGGTGTCTTCATGAAAAATTGGGATGACACAGATGAATTCGGTGTATGTACAGCTACCGAAGATTATAAAGATGTGGCAGCAGTAGCTGATCAGATTGGTATCCCGTATTACTCTGTAAATTTTGAAAAAGAGTACTGGGACCGTGTATTTGAGTATTTCTTAGCAGAGTACCGTGCAGGTCGCACCCCTAATCCAGACGTTATGTGTAATAAGGAAATCAAGTTCAAGGCTTTCCTCGACTATGCTATGACATTGGGAGCGGACTATGTGGCTACAGGGCACTATGCTCAAGTTGTTCGCGATGAAGATGGTATTGTCCATATGTTGCGTGGTGCAGATAACAATAAAGATCAAACCTACTTCCTTAGTCAACTTTCGCAAGAGCAGTTGCAGAAAACGATGTTTCCTTTAGGGCATCTGCAAAAGCCAGAAGTTCGTGAAATTGCTGAACGTGCTGGTCTTGCAACAGCTAAGAAAAAGGATTCAACAGGAATTTGTTTTATTGGTGAAAAGAACTTTAAAGAGTTTCTTAGTCAGTACTTGCCAGCTCAAAAAGGTCGTATGATGACGGTTGATGGTCGTGACATGGGTGAACACAACGGACTTATGTATTACACTATTGGTCAACGTGGAGGTATGGGTATTGGTGGCCAAAAAGGTGGTGACAACGCTCCTTGGTTTGTAGTAGGGAAAAATCTTTCTAAAAACATTCTTTACGTGGGTCAAGGTTTCCATCATGAGTCACTGATGTCAACTTCTCTTGACGCTTCAATGATTCACTTTACGCGTGATATGCCAGAAGAATTTGAAATGGAATGTACAGCAAAATTCCGTTATCGTCAACCTGATAGTAAAGTTACTGTAAAGGTTAAAGGTGATAAAGCTGAGGTGATTTTTGATGAACCTCAACGTGCTATTACACCTGGGCAAGCTGTTGTTTTTTATGATGGACAGGAATGTCTAGGTGGTGGTATTATAGACCAAGCCTATAAAGACGGAAAAGTTTGTCAGTATATCTAGCTGGATGAGGTAAAAAGTATGAGTTCACAATTTTTTAATGCGTTTATGGCCTTTTTTGCCATAATGAATCCAATTTCAAACCTTCCTGCCTATATGGCTTTAGTAGCAGATGATAGTCAAAAGATTTCACGAAAAATTGCATTTAAGAGTCTTCTAATTGCCTTTATAATTGTTACAGTCTTTGTCTTTTCTGGAGATTTGATTTTCAAAGTTTTTGGAATTACAATTGATTCTTTTAGAGTTGCAGGAGGAATATTGGTCGCTGTTATAGGTTATCATATGATTAATGGAAACCATTCACCAAGCTACAAGGGTATGGAGCAGCAGGCTTCAAATTCAGACCCTATGTCTGTTGCTATTTCTCCTCTCGCGATGCCACTTTTTGCAGGACCAGGGACTATTACGACAGCCCTAAACTTAGCTAATGGGGGTATAAAAAATCAATTGATAACGGTAGTTGCCTTTGCTTTACTATGTGCCATCACTTATCTCCTTTTAAGAAGTGCAAAACAAATTGCAGGATTTTTGGGAGAAAATTTGATGAAAATTATAACGAAAATGATGGGACTTTTACTATTTTCAATAGGTGTACAAATGATTATCACTAGTGTTCAATCATTAATCAAATAGTGATTGGAATTGACAAAACGATTTGATTTGATAAAATAATTTTAACAATAGTCATGATGGTCAAAGCTCATGGGAATTGTGCGTTTTTGCGTACAGTTTTCTAGAGTTTTGACTATTTTTGTAGGAAAAAAACAAAGAAAGGATGAGGCAGTTGACTGTAAATCACTGCAAAAATCTAAAAAATGTCTTACGAGTTTGATGAAAATTTTGATGTAATTGTTGTTGGTGCTGGTCACGCCGGTGTGGAAGCTAGCTTGGCTGCAGCCCGTATGGGATGTAAGGTTTTATTAGCGACCATTAACCTAGAGATGCTGGCTTTTATGCCGTGTAACCCTTCTATCGGTGGATCGGCCAAGGGGATTGTTGTTCGTGAAATTGATGCTCTTGGTGGAGAGATGGGTAAAAACATCGACAAAACCTACATTCAAATGAAAATGTTGAATACTGGTAAAGGACCCGCAGTTCGAGCTTTGCGTGCTCAAGCAGACAAAGCCTTGTATGCCATGACAATGAAACATACAGTTGAGCGTCAGGAAAACTTGACTCTACGTCAATCAATGGTTGATGAAATACTTGTTGAAGATGGCAAGGTAGTCGGTGTAAGAACAGCTACAAATCAAAAATATGGAGTTAAAGCAGTTGTTGTAACAACAGGAACGGCTTTACGTGGTGAAATTATCCTAGGTGAGCTCAAATATTCTTCTGGACCAAATAATAGTCTTGCATCGGTTACTTTGGCTGATAATTTGAAGGAGCTTGGTCTTGAAATTGGTCGATTTAAAACAGGTACTCCTCCTCGTGTCAAGGCATCGTCAATTAATTACGAAGAGACCGAGATTCAACCAGGCGACGAAAAGCCGAATCATTTTTCATTCTTGTCCAAGGATGAAGACTATCTTCAGGATCAAATTCCTTGTTGGCTAACTTATACGAATCAAGAGAGCCACGATATTATCAATAACAATTTACACCGTGCACCGATGTTCTCAGGTATTGTCAAGGGAGTAGGTCCTCGTTACTGTCCATCAATCGAAGATAAAATTGTCCGCTTTGCAGATAAGAATCGTCATCAGCTTTTCCTTGAACCTGAAGGAAGAGAGACTGAAGAAGTCTATGTACAAGGTCTGTCAACAAGCTTACCCGAAGATGTTCAAAAAGAGTTGATTCACTCAATCAAAGGTCTGGAAAAGGCAGAGATGATGAGAACTGGCTATGCGATTGAGTATGATATTGTCCTTCCACATCAATTACGTGCAACACTTGAAACGAAGTTAATTTCAGGTCTCTTTACAGCAGGACAGACCAATGGAACTTCTGGATACGAGGAGGCAGCAGGTCAAGGTCTAGTTGCTGGTATTAATGCAGCTCTTAAAGTTCAAGGTAAACCAGAGCTTATTCTCAAACGTAGTGATGCCTATATTGGTGTAATGATTGACGATCTTGTCACGAAAGGAACCTTGGAACCATATCGTTTACTGACTTCACGCGCAGAGTATCGACTTATATTACGTCATGATAATGCTGACATGCGCTTGACACCTATTGGTCGAGCAGTAGGTTTGGTTGATGATGAACGTTGGAATATCTTTGAAATTAAGAAAAATCAGTTTGACAGTGAGTTGACACGTCTGTCAAAAGAAAAATTAAAGCCTATCAAAGAAACAAATGAAAAAATTCAAGCTCTAGGATTTAAGCCTTTGACAGATGCCATGACAGCTAAAGAGTTTATGCGTCGACCTGAGATTGATTATGCTACAGCTACTCAGTTTGTCGGTCCAGCTGCAGAAGATTTGGATGCTAAGGTTATAGAGTTACTTGAAACTGAAATCAAGTACGAAGGTTATATCAATAAAGCTTTGGATCAAGTAGCTAAGATGAAGCGAATGGAAGAAAAAAAGATTCCGAAAAATATTGATTGGGATGCTATTGATTCTATTGCAACTGAGGCTCGTCAAAAATTTAAGAAAATAAATCCTGAAACCATTGGTCAAGCAAGCCGTATATCAGGGGTTAATCCAGCAGATATCTCTATTTTGATGGTTTACCTTGAAGGCAATAATAAGGCTCGACGTAAAGTGGATTAACAGTCGTAACACTTGTAAAAGCCTTTTAATTAAGGCTTTTTTATGTTATAATTGTTAGATTAAGAGGTTTTATATGAAAAGATTTCACTTTGCAACTATTCACCTGGTAATGATAGGACTAATTCTTTTTGGAATTGCTACCATTTTTGTTCGCGTATTACAATCGGAGTCTGCACTCATTTTTGCGCTTTTTATCATTATGGTAGTAGTTGTTGCACTATTGCATTACCAAAAGACAACATATGAGTCCTTAGAAATAGAGCAATTAGATGAACTGAATCAGGATGTTGAAGATTCTTTGAAGACCCTTCTCGGAAAGATGCCTGTTGGGGTTATTACTTTTGATGAGAACGATCATATTGAATGGTTCAACCCCTATGCGAAGCTAGTACTTTCGGATGAAAATGGAAATTTCAATAAACAGTTGATTGCGGATTTTATTTCCCAGAAACGAAAAGGTTCACCTTCGAATGTGATAACCGTTGGTGACAATAAATATGCCGCTTTTGTGGATTTTGACAATAAGTTGACATATTTTATTGACAATGTTTATGATCAAGATGAAAATGCTGATCCAAATATGACTCGTCCTGTTATCGGGATTATTTCAGTTGATAACTACGACGATGTGACAGGAAGTTTACCCGATGCCGATGTTTCAAAAATCAATACATTCGTGGCAGGGTTTATTTCTGAGTTTGCTAAGGCTAAGCATATTCATTATCGACGTATTGAAGGGGATCGTTTTTACTTCTTTACCAATTACAGTGTTTTAACAGAATTCATGGATCAAAAATTTTCTGTCTTGGATGACTTCCGTCAACAGGCACAAGAACGTGGTTTACCACTGACTTTGAGTATGGGAATATCCTTTGGTACGCTTAAGCATGATCAAATCGGGCAAGTTGCCTTGCAGAACCTTAATATTGCACTTGTTCGAGGTGGGGATCAAGCTGTTGTTAAGGAAAATGATGATCACAAGGAACTTCTTTATTTTGGAGGAGGCTCTGTCTCAACAGTTAAGCGTTCTCGTACAAGAACAAGAGCTATGATGACTGCAATCTCAGATAAGTTAAAAACAGTCGAAAAAGTATTTGTTGTTGGTCACAAGAATCTTGATATGGACGCCTTAGGGGCTACTGTTGGTATGGCCCATTTTGCTAGTCAGATTGTTAGAAAGAGCTATGCTGTTTATGATGATATGGCTATGAATGCGGATATTGAGCGTGCGGTAGAACGTTTGAAAGAAGATGGGCAGTCACCACTTATTACACTCTCAGAAGCTGAAGAACTAGTTAACCAACACTCATTGCTAATTATGGTTGACCATTCAAAAATCAATCTGACCCTATCTCAGGATTTTTATGATCGATTTAATGAAGTTATTGTCGTAGACCATCACCGTCGAGATGATGACTTCCCTGAAAATGCTGTTTTGACTTTTATTGAAAGTGGAGCAAGCTCTGCTTGTGAATTGGTTACGGAGTTGTTACAATTCCAAGGGGCTCCAGAACGTTTGAGTAAAATCCAAGCTTCTATCCTTATGGCAGGTATAATGCTAGATACCAAGAATTTCTCTACGCGTGTTACTAGTCGAACATTTGATGTTGCCTCTTACCTTCGTAGTTTAGGAAGTGACAGTGGAGAAATTCAAACGATTTCTGCTACTGATTTTGACGAATATCGACGTATTAATGAGTTAATTCTTGCAGGCGAACGAATTACTGATGATATAATCGTTGCTACAGGAGATAACCATAAGTGTTATAATAATGTTGAGATTTCTAAGGCGGCAGATACTATGCTTGCAATGGCTGGAATCGAAGCAACCTTTGTTGTTGCTCGAACAAGTCCCTCTACTGTAAACATATCTTCTCGAAGCCATAATGCGATTAATGTACAACGTATTATGGAAAAATTAGGTGGTGGAGGACATTTCAACCTAGCTGCCTGCCAGTTACGAGACTGTAGTGTTGCTCAAGCGCAAAATAAATTAATTGAAACTATTATGGGAGAGTTGACTCCCAAGGAGGATTAAAATGAA
>DBFVHV010000175.1:0-15578 GCA_048524165.1 Streptococcus sp. | reverse complement strand
ATATCCTCCATCTTTATCAGGAGCTATACCGTGATGGAGTGCCCAAGGTAGTGGTTCCTAAAAAGGTTCAGACTGTTCTAGCTACAAGTCAAGAAGGAGACAGTCAAAACCTATCTGAGGAAGAAGTTCCCTTCAGCAAGGTCATGCCAGATATTTCCAACCTACTTTCTCAATTGCTACGTTCTGTCATTGAGAGTAAGTACATGGAGTTTCATGCTGTTGGAATTGATTTTATCTTGGAGGTTCCAGACCCGATATCTCCTGTTCATATTGATGTGGTGGATTTATCGGCTGTGCTAACGAACTTTTTGGACAATGCCTTGTTAAAAGCTCATTGTCAAGAAAATAGCTTAGTTCGTCTGTCTTATTACCAAGGAGGTAAGGTTCAGGTCCTTTCCGTAGACACAACGCTTTCGCAAGATAGTTCTGAAGCGCCCGATAAGGCGTGTGAGGACCGCTTATCAATCAATGAGCAGCTCGAAGATATTATGGAGCGTTATCCTCAGTCTAAACTTAGCTTTAAAAATGATAAGTTAATCTATAGACAGCAATTTGAATATTAAATAACTTGTAAAAAAAATATATAGAAAGGAGATTAGATGTTTGAATCATTTTTGGGAATAAATTTTTTAAATCTTTATAATACGGACGCCTTTCAAGCCTTTCAGATTATTTTAACGCTGACGATAAACTGCGCTATTTTCAAACGGATGACAGACATTCGTATCTCCTGGACTGTATTTTTGACTTTAGCCTTGTTAGATGTGGTCATTCAGTATAATGTCACTAGTCTGACTGTGATTGTTGATGTCTTTATTCTGATGATTTTGGCGATTCTTGCCAAAGGAAAAAACTGGTCAATAACGCAGTATGCGTTTCACACCTTGTTTCCAGTGGTGACGTCGGATTTACTTTATCGTTTATTGGGACTATTCTTTATTCCCCTTCTCTTAAATATCCCTGTAGCTGATGTAGGGTCTAATGCACTTTTCTATCTCCTATCTTATGGTTTGATTCTGCCGCTTTATTTTGTTTTTGACCGTTTCTTGGGATTGGATTTGAAACGTTGGAAGGCATATAGCGATGATTCTTTTCAAAACCTCGAGATCTCTCGAAGTGTTGCCCTAGCTATGGCCATTTATTTATTGGGAATATGTCTCAGTGTGAATCTAGATAGTTGGTTCCCTGGCTACTCTTCAGATTTGTATTTGAGACTTCGGATGATCTGGGTCCTTTTGTCCGCAGTGGCTTTTATTTTCCTAATTGCCCATCTTAATCAACTGTCTAGGCAGTATTTAGAAGAGAGCTTGGCCATGGAGGAAAAGCGGCATTTGAATAGCTTGACCAAGGCCAATCAAAAGATTGATCTTCTCTACAATGAGTTGTTACAATACAGACAGTCTTATCAGACAGTTGTGGAACAATTTTCAGAGGAAGTGCGTGACCAGGAAGAGGCTCTTGCTGAGCAGGTGTACCAGAATGTCCTTAGAGAGAGCGCTAAGGAGTTTGAACGTTTCCGTGTCATTGATAATCCTAAGCTAGAAAATATTCAGTCCTTACCCTTACGTAGCCTTCTTTCGGCTCGTATGATGGAGGCTAAACGTAACAATATTCCAGTGACCTGTGATATTTCTGAGGAGATTTCAGGCTTTGCTATGAATGTAGTTGACTTGACCCTCCTAGTGTCCATTTTCTTTAGTAATGCGATTGATGAGAGTAAGCAGGTCCCTGTAAATCAAATCAATTTTAGTTTCCATAGCCATGATAAGGATGGCAGCTATCATTTCGTCATGGAAAATAGGACGCAAGAAGAAAAAGTTGACCTTGATGCCATTATGCAGGAAGAAAATCAGAAGAAGACCTCTGGTCTTAACCTTCACTCAGCCAAGGATATTCTTAAGAAGTATAGTGATGCCAAACTGATTACAAGCAGTGGCGACTACCTTTTCAAACAGGAATTAATTTTTAAATAAAGTTGTGGAGCTAAATCTATTGATTTGGCTCTCTTTTTTTGGCTAGAGGACCAGATATTTGGGATTTTTACTGTAGGGGATAAGCTTATCTCTGGCCCATAGGACAGAGGGCTAGAAAGGGATGAGGGAGGAGTCTGATTGTTGCTTAATTCTGTGTTATAATAGCAAGGATTAGTGGTTGTTAGCGCTAAGTGAATGGCTATTCTTGCTTAGCCGAACGACTGGTGTAGAGACAAGAAAGGGACGTCTTATGAAATTACTTTATACGGATATGTCTCAGAATTTAACAGAAATTCTGACGGAGCAGGCGACTAGCTATGCTCAAAAGGGAAAGAGGGTTTTTTATATTGCTCCTAATGCCCTATCGTTTGAGAAGGAACGAAAGGTTTTAGAATACCTACCTCAGTCAGCATCTTTTGAGATTACGGTGACTCGTTTTACTCAGATGGCTAGGTATTTTATTCTCAATACGAGTAATCCAAAGACTCAGTTGGATGATACAGGTTTGGCCATGATTTTTTATAAGGTGTTGTCGCACATGGGCGATGATGAGCTCAAGGTGTATGGCCGTTTACGCAAGGATAGTAACTTTATTAATCAATTGGTGGACCTTTACAAAGAGTTGCAGCAGGCTAATATGACAGTTCTGGATTTGCAGCATTTGGATCAGGCGGAGAAACAAGAGGATTTGGTAAGGATTTTCAGTGCGGCTCAGGATCTCTTGTTGGCGGGAGATTTCGACAATCAATCAAAACTCAGTGCCTTCTTCAAGGAGATTAGCTCAGGCCACCTAGATAAGGCCTTGAGTAACACGGTTATGGTCATTGATGGCTTTACGCGTTTCTCTGCCGAGGAGGAGGCTCTGGTTGCACTCTTGAATGATAAGTGCCACCAGATTGTCATTGGGACTTATGCCAGTCAAAAAACTTATAAGGCTAACTTTGTTTATGGCAATGTTTATCAGGCTTCAGTGGATTTTCTGAGGACTTTGGCTCAGACCTATAAGGTGACACCTGACTACGTGACGACAGACAAAGAGGGCAATCCTTCTTTTGCACGTATTAGTCGTCTTTTGGAGAGCCGTCATGATTTTAGTACGGTAGATGATAAGGTTACTGATCAAGACAAGCAAGCCTTGCAGGTCTGGGAAGTGGTCAACCAAAAGGAAGAAGTGGCTCAGGTTGCCAAGAGTATTCGTCAGTTGCTGGCGGATGGCAAGCGCTACAAGGATATCTTGGTCCTGCTTGGTGATGAGGAGAGTTATAAGCTTCAGGTGGGTCAGATTTTCCGAAAATTCGATATTCCCTATTATTTCGGTAAGGAAGAAACCATGTCTAGCCATCCTTTGGTGCAGTTTGTGGATTCGCTAGAGCGTATCAAGCGCTATAATTATCGTGCCGAGGATTTGCTTAATCTTGTAAAATCAGGTCTTTATGGCGGTTTTACTCAAGAGGACTTAGACCTTTTTGAGTATTATGTTAATTTTGCAGATATCAAGGGGCGTCACAAGTTCTTGTCTGATTTTACAGCCAATAGTCGTGATAAGTATGATTTAGACCAGCTTAATGCCTTGCGGTCACAACTGGTAGAGCCTTTGGACAAGTTGCTTAACAGTCGCAAACAAAAGGGTTCTAGTCTACTTAAGAAACTTGCGGTCTTTTTAGAGACTGTGCAAGTGCCAAGTCAGATGGCTGCTTTGACTGCCAAGGCCAGTGAGGCTGAAAAAGAACAGAATGAACAGGTCTGGAAGGCTTTCACCCAACTCTTAGAGCAGGTTGAGACTATTTTTGGTGAAGAAACGCTGTCAGTGGACGACTTTTTGTCCATTTTTCGTTCGGGAATGTTGGCCTGTGATTACCGTACGGTTCCAGCCACTGTTGATGTGGTCAATGTGAAGAAATACGATTTGATTCAACCACATTCAGCTCCTTATGTTTTTGCCTTAGGCATGACTCAGTCGCATTTTCCAAAGGTTGGGCAAAATAAGAGTCTCCTGTCTGATGAGGAGCGTAGTCGTATCAATGAGGCGACGGATGAGCATAGGAGTTTGGATATTGTTACGCAGAGTAATAGTCAGCGGGGGCATTTTGTGGCTATGTCGCTTTTCAATGCGGCTAGTGAACAATTGGTGCTTAGTCAGCCACAAATTCTCAATGAGACGCAGGATGACATGTCGGTTTATTTGAAGGAACTTCTTGACCTTGGTCTTCCTTTGGTTGAAAAGGGACGCAATCGTTTCGAGGCTAAGGGTGACCAGATTGGGAACTACAAGGACCTCCTATCGACTGTCATTGCCCTTAACAGCAGCCATCTAGATGCTGATTTGGACAAGGAAACGCAGACGTTCTGGTCAGTTGCTGTGCGTTATCTCCGTAAGCGACTTGATAAGGACCAAGTCTTGATTCCAAATGTGATTGATGATGTGACGACGACCAAGGTGGATGATCAGGTCATGCAGCTGGTCTTTCCGGGGGAAGAACCACTAAAATTATCAGCTTCGGCCCTGACGACCTTCTATAACAACCAATATCTTTATTTCTTGCGTTATGTTTTGGGACTTGAAGAGTTGGAGTCCATCCATCCAGATGCCCGACACCACGGGACTTATTTACACCGTGTCTTTGAGCGTGTGATGGGTGATTCTTCGTCAGAAAACTTCGATGATAAATTAGAAAAGGCTATTGCTCAGACCAATCAGGAACAACCCTTTGAAATTCTCTATACCGAGGACCAAGAGAGTCGCTTGTCTCGTCAGATCTTGGAAGATATCGCCCGTTCAACTGCCAGTGTTTTGCGTGACAATGCGGCGGTTAAGGTTGAGCGTGAGGAAGCTAAGTTTGACTTACTTTTAGCAAATAGCATCAAAATTACAGGGATTATTGACCGAGTGGACCGTTTAACGGATGGGGCTCTGGGTGTCGTTGACTACAAATCAGGTAAAAATGTCTTTGACATTCAGAAATTCTATAATGGCCTCAGTCCGCAGTTGGTGACCTATCTGGAGGCTCTCCGCCAAACCTATAAGGTCGATGCAGACCAGCTTTTTGGTGCCATGTATCTTCACATGCAGGACCCACAGCTTAGCCTGGCTCAGTTTGGTCTGGATAAGCTAGCAGCTCAGGCTCATAAGGAATTGACCTATAAGGGGCTCTTTGTGGCTTCAGAAACAGAGCATCTGGCTGGTGGAAACTATGATTTACAAAAGACTGTCACCTATGACAAGGAGGACCTAGAAACCTTGTTAGACTACAATATTAAACTCTTTACAGATGCGGCTGAGATTATTCGAAGTGGGAATTTTGCGGTCAATCCTTATACCGAGGATGGCAAGTCTGTTCAAGGGGATCAAATCAAGTCTATTACTCATTTTGAGGCCGACCGCCACATGGGACAGGCTCGTAAACTCTTGCGTTTACCAAGTAAGGGCAAGAAGGAAGCCTATTTGGAGCTGATGACAAAAGACGAGGACAAGAATCAGATGCAAGTTGCTGAAAATATCATCCCCTTTCCAGTCACTGATCAAGCTGTGACAGCAGACAAAAAAGACCAGGAGGACAACCATGTTGACTAAAGCTTTTTTAAGTCCAACAGAGATCAAGGAACGCATTGCCCAAGAAGCAGCTTCTGACAAGGAACGCAAGTTAACACCTGAGCAGATTGAGGCCATTTACAGTAATGGTAGCAATATTCTTGTGTCAGCTTCGGCCGGATCAGGAAAAACCTTTGTCATGGTTGAGCGTATCCTTGATATGATTGGACGTGGCGTTGGTATTGACCAACTCTTTATCTCAACCTTTACGGTAAAGGCTGCAGGTGAGTTAAAAGAGCGTCTGGAAAAGCGTCTGACAGAGCAGTTGGGACAAGTTGAGACGGATGAAGAGCGTGCCTTTCTTTCAGACCAGATTGCCAAAATTGGGACGGCTGATATTGGAACCATGGATGCCTTCACCCAGAAATTGGTCAATCAGTATGGCTATCTCCTGGGGGTGTCACCTATTTTCCGCATTATGACAGATCCTGCTGAGCAGACACTCATGAAAAATGAGGTTTATACCGATCTTTTCAATGATTACATGCAAGGGAAGGATGCCCAACTTTTCCAAAAATTGGTCCGCAACTTCGCTGGAAATGGTAAGACTAGTAAGGCCTTCCGTGATCTAGTTTACGATGTCTATAACTTTTCTCAGGCTACTGCAGGTCCTGAAAAATGGCTACGTCAGAATCTCTTAAAAGGGCAGACGGATGCCAAGCCAGACAAGGCTAAAGCTGAGCTTTTAGAGGGTCTCAAAGATAGCTTGTTGGCTGATTTCTTAGCCTTCTTAAGAGACCATTTAGGTCTAGCTCAGCGTGAATTTGCCAAGGCCAAGTATCTGAATAATGTGTCAGATGCCATTAGCCTTCTGGAGGGAGCCTTGGCCAATGACCAAACCGATATGGAGGACTTGCTCAAACAACTCTTGACTCTGTCAGGAGGGACTGGCTTGACAAATATGACCCGTCCTAAAGACGAGGAACTCAAGGCCTACAAGGACGCTTACAACAAGACCAAAAATGAGTTTGTGGCCCAGTTGCGTGAGATTGATACCCAACTAACGGTCCTCGAGGTTTTGACCAAGCATAATGATGACATCCTACCTCTGTTAGAGCTGCTTCAGGCCTTTGTGCTTGATTTTTCAGACCAGTATTTACAGGCCAAGGTTCAGGAAAATGCCTTTGAATTCTCAGATATTGCGCACTTTGCCATCCGTATTTTGGAGGAAAATCCAGAGGTGGCAGCCAGCTACCGTGACCGTTACCATGAAGTAATGGTAGACGAGTATCAAGACAATAGCCATACCCAAGAACGCATGTTGGAGCTCCTCTCTAACGGTCACAACCGATTCATGGTGGGAGATATCAAGCAATCCATCTATCGTTTCCGTCAGGCAGATCCTCAGATTTTTAATGGCAAGTTCCAGCTCTTCCTTGAAAATCCAGATACAGGTAAGCTGATTCTCCTTAAAGAGAACTTCCGTAGCCAATCTGAGGTTCTTGATGCGACCAATGGTGTTTTCAGCCACCTCATGGACCAGGAAATCGGAGATATCCTCTATGACAAGACGCATATGTTGGTAGCAGGTAGCGAGAAGCAAAAAGAGCCCCATCCTGAAAATGAGACTGAGGTTCTGATTTACAATAGTGATGAAGCAAGTGTGACTCCTGACGAGGAAGGTTCTGATCAACCTATCAGTAGTGGTGAGATTTCCTTGGTTATCAAAGAAATTATCAGTCTTCATAAGCAGGGTGTACGTTTTGAGGACATTACCCTCCTAGCACCAACCCGCAACACCTATCTTGACTTGATGGCAAGCTTCGAGGAGCACGGAATTCCTTTGGTTCCTGACGAGTACAAGTCAAGCTACCTAGAGTCGCTAGAAGTTATGATTATGTTGGATACCCTTCGTGCCATCAATAATCCTCTTAACGACTATGCCCTCGTTGCCCTCCTTCGTTCACCGATGTTTAATTTCAACGAGGATGATTTGGCTCGTATTGCTGTCCAGGCTGACGAAGGACAATTCTATGACAAGCTTCTTGTAGCATGCACTAAAACAGGGCTTCATCCGGAAGTTGTCACACAAGGACTTGATGCCAAGTTGACTCTTTTCACTGAGACTCTGGCAGATTGGCGTGATTACAGTAAGTGGCACTCGCTCTACGACCTCATTTGGAAGATTTACGATGATCGTTTCTATTATGATTATGTTGGAAGTCTCCCTCGAGCTGAGCAACGTCAGGCCAATCTCTACGCCCTTGCCTTGCGTGCCAATGCCTATGAAAAGACCGGCTTTAAGGGACTTTCTCGTTTTATCGGTATGATTGATAAGATCATTTCTAGCGGTAACGACCTAGAGGAAGTGACAGACTTGGTTCCTAAAAATGCCGTTAGCCTTATGACGATTCACAAGTCCAAGGGGCTAGAATTCAAGTATGTTTTTGTCTTGCAGATGAATCGCAAGTTCATTGGTCACAGCAAGGATGGACTAAGTGGTAAGTATATTATCAATCGTGAAAAAGGGCTTGGAATTAAGTACCTAGCTGACCTCAAAGATCAGATAAACACCAATTTGCCCAAGTTAAATGTTGTTCTTGAAACCTTAACCTTCCAGGAAAATCGTAGGGAAGAGCGCAGGGCAAGTATCTCAGAAGAGATGCGTCTGCTCTATGTTGCAATGACTCGTGCAGAGAAAAAACTCTACCTAGTTGGTAAGGGTAGTAAGGAAAAATTAACCCAGCAATTTGGTACGGATGTTGAAAATAATCGCCTACCAGTAGCTCTACGTGACCAAATCGCTACTTATCAGGATTGGGTTATGGCTTTGGATACCGCCTTTATGAGAAAGGATCTCAAGTTTACTGTTCGCTTTGTTGAGGCTGAGGAGTTGACGCCAGAGGCTATTGGTCAGGTCGAAGTTCAAGCGGCAGTAAATGTTGATGATTTATCTAACAATCGCCAGACGGAAGACATTAAGCGTGCTCTAACTGTCTTAGAAAGTGTTGAAAAACTCAACCAGCTTTATGCACCAGCGATTGACCTACCATCTGTGCGTACGCCGAGCCAGCTCAAAGCCTTCTACGAACCTGTTATGGATACCGAAGGGGTGGATATTATGGACAAGAAAGAGGAAGTGCAACCTCTTGAGACTACCACTACCTTTGAGCTTCCAGACTTTGGGCAAAAAACTAAGGTCACTGGAGCTGCAGTTGGTTCAGCCACCCATGAACTCATGCAACGCTTGATTCTATCTGACAAGGTGACCCTCCAAGATTTGACACAGGCCTTGAGTCGGGTATCGGCAGATGATCAAGTTAAGGCGCGTGTGCAGTTAGAAAAGCTACTAGGCTTCTTTGACACCGAACTTGGGAAGCTCATTCTAGCTAACCGTGGTAAGTTGCGTCGTGAAGCACCATTTGCTATGTTGGCAGAAGATCCCGCTAGTAAAGAAGATTTTGTCGTCCGTGGTATCATCGATGGCTACCTTTTTCTTGAAGACCGTATTGTCCTCTTTGACTATAAGACGGACCGCTTCACTCATCCTAGTGAACTTAAGGAACGTTACAAAGGGCAAATGAGTCTCTATGCTAAAGCACTCAGCCAAGCCTATCAAATAGATAAGATTGATAAATACCTTATTCTCCTAGGTGGAAAAGACTTGGAAGTCGTAGAAGTATAAGCTATAGCCTAACCATTCTTTCATAGTGAAAGAGTGGTTTTTTGTGTCTTAATCCCACCAAAAAAGACCGGTGTGCACACACCAGTCTTTTCGATAGATTTCCATCAGTATTGTAAGTTCGTTAAAATATTAGAGGATGGAAATAGTTATGAAAAAAAGTATCTTGTAGGTTGCTTAGGCCTAAAAGGGCTATTATAACAAACTCATCTTAGTCTAAACAAGGTTAGAAAAATTAGAATTAATCGCCACAAACATTACTAGTTTTTAATAGTTAGAATCCATAATAGCAATAAATAGAGACAAAAACCGTCAGCATGAGACTGACGGTTTTAGTTTATTTTAATCCTAATATCAACTAATCAAAGGAACCACCCAATTGACCCAGGCCCAGGAAATAGGCATGACCAGAATCATGGCCTGTATCATATCGGCTGTTGGGAATTGACGCAGTTTCATAATACGAAAACCTGTCGCAATCATGAGGAAGCCCCCACAAGCCTTAAAATCTCCAATCATGGCTTTTGTCGTTAGAGGAAGAATGAACCCAGCGCTCAAGAAGAGAAGGAAAAAAATGATAAATTGTGGAATGGCAATCATGGAGACGATGTAGCCTAGGCTACAAGAGAAAATCATGGCTGTAAAGAAATCTAGGATAGATTTGGAAATCAAGATGGAAGCATCGCCTGTCATACCAGACTCAAGACTCCCGTAAATTCCTGTTCCACTCGCACAAAAGAGGACGATTACTGTCAAGAGTTGCGCATAAAACTCATCGTGGGCTAATCCTGTTTGCTTGCTTGGTGTAATCTTAGACAAGCTTTTTTCCATAAGCCCAGCTCCCTTGTTGATGAGGTTTCCAAACTTTAGGGCCAGCCCAATGATGGTACCGATAACTACCGCAAAGATAACCGCAGGCATATTAACCATATTCATAATAGCGCTAATCCCCATAACCATAGAGGCTAGACCAAAGATAAGGTTAAGATTTTCCTTGAAATCGTCTCTGAGATAGTCGCCAAAGAGACCTCCAGCGATTCCTCCTAAAATAATAGATAGCGAGTTGATGATAATTCCAGTTGGCATCAGTGATTTTCCTCCTATTTAGTCTAAATACTATAAGTTTAGCATTATCAAAGACCGAATGCAAAATTGTCTCGTTTTTACAAACGTTTTCTTGAAATTGTACCTTTGAAATGATACAATAAATGAGAAGGTAAGGAAATAGCCTTATCTAAATCTATTGCCAGTGTTCTTAGAGTATTGTTCATAAAAAACAAGGTAACAACTCTAATTTACAATCTAATATAAAGTGTAAAATGAGACTATCGTTAAATAGATTCTCAAGAAAGGATAAAAGATGATTCGTTTTGAACACGTAACGAAACGTTATGAAGATAAGGATGCTCTCTCAGATCTTAACCTCGAGATTCGAGATGGTGAGATTTTTGGTTTGATTGGGCACAATGGGGCTGGTAAGACCACGACGATTTCCATTTTGACGTCTATCATTGAAGCTAGCTACGGTGAAGTTTACGTCGATGATATGGCCCTCAGCCAACATCGTGATGCTATCAAGAAAAAAATCGCTTATGTGCCAGATTCACCGGACTTATTTCTAAATTTGACTGCTAATGACTACTGGTACTTTTTGACACGTATCTATGATTTGGAAGCTAGTCAGGTTGAGGACCGTTTGATTGATCTCATGGCTACCTTTGACTTGACGGAGAGTCGCTATAACCTCATTTCTTCCTTCTCTCACGGTATGCGTCAAAAGGTTGTCGTTATCGGTGCTCTTCTGGTTAATCCGCAGATTTGGGTTTTGGATGAGCCTTTGACTGGTCTGGATCCACAGGCATCTTATGATTTGAAAGAAGCCATGCGTAACCATGCTAAGGAGGGTAATAGTGTGCTCTTTTCAACCCACGTTCTAAGTGTAGCTGAGCAGCTCTGTGATCGTATTGCTATTTTGAAGAAAGGAAAACTCATCTTCCAAGGGTCTCTAGCTGAACTTAAGTCTCAGTACCCTGACAAGGATTTGGAAACCATTTATCTGGAAATGGCTGGACGTAAGATCGAGGAGGTGTAGTCATGAACTGGAACCATGTTTGGGAGCTTTTTAAAATTAATCTCCTCTATGCGAATCCTCAAGCAGTAACTAACCTACAGAAACGTCAGGAGAAAAAGAAAAAGGCTAATTTCTCCATCGTTAATGCCATGCTTAGACAACAACTCTTGATTTTAATTATTTTTACGGTTGTATATAGCTATCTTTTTGTAGGAGTCGATTATAAGGCCAATCCTGGAGTCTTAACCCTCTATCTTTTGACATTTTCAATCATGGGGCTTCTCCAGACTTTTACGGCTCTCTATAGTACCTTTTACGATAGTAAGGATAGCAAGGCTTATCTGCCTCTTCCCTTAAAGCCATCAGAAGTCTTTTTGGCCAAGACCTTGTCAGGTTCTATGGTTGGGATGACCTTCATGGTACCTATCCTTAGTCTTCTCATTCTAGCTTACTGGCAATTTATTGGCCCACTGGGGATAGTCGTGGGGCTTCTATCCTTTATCGTTTCTCTCTTTATCAATCTCGTTTTTTCAGTGATTCTGTCTAATAGTGTTGGAACGCTGATTGTTCGCAGTTCTCGTCAAAAGCTCTATTCGACTATTTTGATGACCCTGTCAACCCTATTGATTATGTTCCCTATCATGATGGTTGGTTTTCTTAATGGTTATGTTAAGGGTGCTGGACATATCGATTTTCCTTTGTTGCCTTATCTAAGAGGTTACTATGATGTGGTAGCTGCTCCTCTGTCTCCGGAGGCTCTACTAAATTTTTATCTTCCTCTTATCTTAGTGCTTATCTTAGGCTTTTGGTTTTATAAAGTCAGAATGCCTCGTTATTTCCACGAAGCCATTTATAACAAAAAGGCTAGAAAGACTCAGGTAAAAGTTGTTACTCGAAGTCAAAGACAGGTCTTGGTTCGCCATCATTTATCTACTTTGGGAAACTCAACCCTCATTATCAATACCTATGTGGTACCAGTATTATATATGATCATGCTGGGTGGAGGTGCGTTCTTTTTGAAAGATTTAGGTCCAGACTATTTCGGGCTCATGCTTTTAGTCGGAATTGCCTTTGGTTTCTTTTCAGCGCAACCAACAAGTTTTCTTGGGGTGGCAACTTCCTTAGAGGGAACAAACTTTGACTTTATCCGTAGCCTGCCAATCAATACGGGTGACTATCTTCGTCAAAAGTTTTGGATTTTCTATGGCTTGCAAGTTGGTGTATCCCTCTTACTAGGAGGACTTGGTTTAATATTCCTTGCACATCTCCATCCTATTTTGGTGGCAAGTTTCGCTCTTGGTTTTCTGGTAACAACCTATCTTGTAGGTGGCTATTTCTTTGAACGTGACCTCAAATTATTGGAAGTGAATTGGCAGGAAGTCACTCAGCTCTTCAATCGGGGTGGCGGACAGTGGCTCTATATGGGTATCTTTATTCTTACAATTTTCATCGCTGCCTTGCTAGGAGGTATTGTCTTCTTTGCAAGTAAGTTCTGGATTGCCCTAGTAGTCAACGCTATAGTATCTGGGCTTATAGCTTTAATTGCCCTAATCGTTTATCTCTTTGTTGATCGCAGACGTTGGAAACGTATTAGAGCCATGTTTTTTGCCTAGAACAAACTGTTTAAAGAGTTTCTCCGCTTGGAGGGATTCTTTTTTACTGAAAATCTTTAATATGTAAACTTATGCATTATATGTGTTAAAATACCTGAATTTAGTGTATAATCATAAACATGAAACGAAATTTTGACTCAGTAAAACGCCTGGTTATCAAAATCGGGACTAGCTCTCTGGTTTTACCATCAGGGAAAATTAATCTTGAAAAAATCGATCAGCTAGCTTTTGTCATTTCTAGCCTGCATAATAAAGGGATTGAGGTTGTCCTCGTATCCTCTGGTGCCATGGGCTTCGGGCTCAATGTCCTAGACCTAGACAAGCGACCGGCTGAAGTCGGTAAGCAACAAGCCGTCTCAAGTGTAGGGCAGGTAGCCATGATGAGCCTCTATTCTCAGGTCTTTTCGCATTACCAAACCAAGGTATCTCAGTTGCTTTTGACGCGTGATGTGGTTGAGTATCCCGAGAGTTTGGCCAATGCCATTAATGCTTTTGAGAGCCTCTTTGAGCTTGGGGTTGTCCCAGTTGTTAATGAAAATGACGCTGTTAGCGTAGATGAAATGGATCATGCAACTAAGTTTGGGGACAACGACCGCTTGTCTGCTATCGTTGCTAAGATTGTAGGTGCTGACCTACTCATCATGCTGTCAGATATTGATGGGCTCTTTGATAAGAACCCAAATGTCTATGAGGATGCGACACTTCGTAGCTATGTCCCAGAGATTACCGAGGAAATTCTGGCCTCAGCTGGTGGTGCTGGTAGTAAATTTGGTACAGGTGGTATGATGAGTAAGATTAAATCTGCCCAGATGGTTTTTGAAAATCATAGCCAAATGGTTTTGATGAATGGTGAAAATCCACGTGACATCCTTCGTGTCCTAGAAGGAGCCAAAATTGGTACACTCTTTAAACAGGAGGACTAAGATGACATATATCGATACACTAGGCCAACAGGCCAAGGTGGCAGGTCGTCAGATTGCTAAATTGTCAACAGCAGCTAAAAACGACCTTCTAAATCAGGTAGCTAAAGCTCTAGTAGCTGAGAGTGCTTATATTATCACTGAAAATGCTAAGGATATGGCCAATGCCAAGGAAAATGGTATTTCAGAGATTATGCAAGATCGCTTGCTCTTAACGGAAGACCGTATCGCAGGGATTGCTGAGGGTGTCCGTCAGGTGGCAGATCTTCAGGACCCAATCGGTCAAGTAGTTCGTGGCTATACGAATCTGGATGGTCTCAAAATCGTTCAAAAGCGTGTTCCTATGGGTGTTATCGCTATGATTTTTGAGAGCCGTCCCAATGTCTCAATCGATGCCTTTAGCCTTGCCTTTAAAACAAATAATGCGATTATTCTTCGTGGAGGACGTGATGCCATCAATTCCAACAAGGCTTTGGTGACGGTAGCTCGTAAGGCTTTGGAAAATGCGGGTATCACAGCAGATGCCGTTCAGCTGGTTGAAGATACCTCTCATGAGGTAGCAGAAGAACTCATGGCGGCGACTAAGTATGTAGACTTGCTCATTCCTCGTGGTGGAGCTCGTCTCATCCAAACGGTTAAAGAAAAAGCCAAGGTTCCAGTCATTGAAACGGGTGTTGGTAACTGTCATATTTATGTGGATAAATATGCTAACTTAGATATGGCGACACAGATTGTCATCAATGCCAAGACTCAACGACCAAGCGTGTGTAATGCTGCAGAATCTCTCGTCGTTCATGCTGATATTGCAGAAGAATTCTTGCCTAACTTGGAAAAAGCTATTTCAAAAATTCAGGCTGTTGAGTTCCGTGCGGATGAAAGGGCTTTGAAACTTATGGAAAAAGCTGTACCCGCTTCACCTGAAGATTTTGCGACAGAGTTTCTTGATTATATCATGTCAGTTAAAGTGGTAGACAGCCTTGATGAGGCGATTGAATGGATTAATACTTACACGACATCGCATTCAGAGGCTATCGTGACTCAGGATATTAGTCGTGCTGAGCAATTCCAAGACGATGTTGACGCTGCAGCTGTCTATGTTAATGCTTCAACCCGCTTCACAGATGGATTCGTCTTTGGACTAGGTGCTGAAATCGGAATTTCAACTCAGAAAATGCACGCTCGTGGTCCAATGGGACTTGAGGCCTTAACCTCAACCAAGTTCTATATTAACGGACAAGGACAAGTTAGAGAATAAATCATCAAGCTCCATGAAGGAGCTTTTTTAAGTTGGTTTGCTAGACGACAGGCCTTCTGATATACTGGTGGTATCAAGAATGAGGAGATTTTGCCACGTTTAAAGCTTATAAGAAGTATTGGATGGGCTATTTCGATTTTACGGGACGTTCAAGCCGCTCAGATTATTGGTTGGCAGTTCTAGCAAATACTATAGTAACTATCATTTTATTTAGCATAGTTATAGTTGTAATTGTTTTTGATAGTCCGAATAGTCATTATCATGTTATTTTCAAATTACTGTATGGGTTTGCAATGCTATATTGTTTTGCTAACTATATTCCATCTATTGCCCTTCAGGTGCGTCGCTTCCGTGATGCCGGTTTTCACTGGGCATTGATTTTCTTACGCTATGCGCCTGTTATAGGTGATATCGTACTTTTGGTTTTGTTTTGTCAACCCACAAAAGTAGAATTTCCTTTCAAACAGTTCAATAATTCACAACAATAATAATGACTTAACAGCCTTGCTAGGCTGTTTTTTAGTTGATTTGTCAA
>DBFVHV010000174.1:0-2778 GCA_048524165.1 Streptococcus sp. | reverse complement strand
CGCGCCAGAACCACATGGCCACAAGACGGTGGATGGTGATGAGATTGATCCTCTTAACAAGGATTTCTCAGGTTTTGTTTTCAAAATCCAAGCCAATATGGACCCACGTCACCGTGACCGTATTGCCTTTGTTCGTATCGTGTCTGGTGAATTCGAGCGTGGTATGAGTGTTAACCTAACTCGTACAGGTAAAGGCGCTAAGCTCTCTAACGTCACTCAGTTTATGGCCGAGTCCCGTGAAAATGTCGAAAATGCCGTGGCTGGAGATATTATCGGGGTTTATGATACAGGAACTTACCAGGTTGGTGATACTCTTACTGTAGGTAAAAATAAATTTGAATTTGAGCCACTACCAACCTTTACGCCCGAGTTGTTCATGAAAGTTTCTGCTAAAAACGTCATGAAACAGAAGTCCTTCCACAAGGGGATTGAACAATTGGTGCAAGAAGGAGCCATCCAGCTCTACACCAACTACCAAACAGGCGAATACATGCTTGGTGCCGTTGGTCAGCTTCAGTTTGAAGTCTTCAAGCACCGTATGGAAAATGAATACAATGCTGAGGTCGTCATGACACCAATGGGTAAAAAGACTGTACGTTGGATCCAACCTGAGGACCTTGATGAACGCATGTCATCAAGCCGAAATATCTTGGCCAAAGACCGCTTTGACCAACCGGTCTTCCTCTTTGAAAATGACTTTGCCCTCCGTTGGTTTGCGGATAAATATCCAGATGTGACCTTGGAAGAGAAGATGTAATGTACTAAGAGTGCTTGGCTATTTCATAGCCTAAGCAATCTACGCCACGTCCTATGGGACCGTGGCTAAGTCCCTTACTAACTCGAAAACGGAAAAAACATCGTTTCCGTTTTCTCATGTCGTAACACGATGATTATTTAGTTTTTGCAAATCACTCATCTTTTGACGCGAGTCACTATCTTGTGTCTAGCTAGCCGTCTCACTAACTGCGTCAGACGAAGAATATCAATTCGTCTGACTTCGTGTCGTAATATCTTAATGATGTTATTTACGAAGTGTCCTATGGGACCGTGGCTAAGTCCCTTACTAACTCGAAAACGGAAAAAACATCGTTTCCGTTTTCTCATGTTGTAACACGACGACTATTTAGTTTATGCAAATCGTTCATCTTTTGACGCTAGCCCCTATTAGGTGTCTAGCTAGCCGTCTCACTAACTGCGTCAGCCGAATAATATCGATTCGTCTGACTTCGTGTCGTAACATCTCATAAAAACAAGAAAAACCATAGGACTGCCAATTAAGACTGTCCTATGGTTTCTTTTATTTTTCCGTATTGAGTAATCTGCCTAGGAATCGTTGCAGGGCGAAGAAAACAATAAGGCTTGCCAATGTTTCTCCTAGGAAAGATGAGCTATTGACAATGAATGAATAAAGATAAGGGCTTTGTCCTTTAGGAGCATAGCTTCCCCAAAAGATGACACCGGCTATAAAGTGAATGAGATAACGTGAAAAGCCCCCTAGCAGAATACCGCCAGTGATATACATTAGAGACTTGAGCTTTTTCCCTTGTATGATGGCTTTATCGAGGGCTGGTTTGACCACACCACTAATCCCAATAAGGCTAAAGGCGACAAAATACTCCAGAAAACCTTGTGTTAATGTTAGCCAACCACCAGCTGCTTGTCCTGTCACCACTTGAAGCAGTCCCCAGATGAGACCGCCCATAGCACCGGCTTTAAGCCCCCAGCGAAAACTGAGGAGAAAGATAGGCACCATCTTAAAGGAAAGGGAAATCCAAGGGCCTAGGGACATGGGCTGGGTAACTAGGTCCAGGATATAAGCAATGGTCGCCAAAAGGGCGATCTCAATCATTGGTCGAATACTTGTTTTCGACATAAAAAAACCTCCTATACCAATCGTCTTGATTGGCTATTTTTGCCACATCAAAACGACGTCATAGAAGTTCTTCTATTTCAATCTATTTTGAGACACATCCCTACGCAGGTTCTAACCTGATCAGGTGGTAAGAGTTTAGGCGAGTCTTGAAGAAAAAATTCAAGCTAGTCATTCTCAGCAATTGCTCCTCTTGTGACTCTTTTATTGTACTACCAGAAACCAATTTCTGCAAGTGTCTTAAATCTTAAAATGTGGTATAGTTAAAGCAAGAACTATCTTTAAAGTAAAAAGGAGCAACAACTATGGGAATTTTTTCAGGATTGCTTGGCAATGCATCTAAGAAAGATAATGACAAGGTCGAACGTCAATTGGAAGGCATCTTGATTCCAGGTGAACAAGTGGCCTTAGCCTATGTTCTTGTTCGTGACTTGATTGTCTTTACAGAGAAACGCTTGATTTTAGTCGATAAGCAAGGTGTTACAGGGAAGAAGACCTCTTACAAATCTATCCCTTATCACTCAATCTCTCGTTTTACTGTAGAAAGCTCGGGCCACTTTGACTTAGATGCTGAACTTAAGATTTGGATTTCATCAGCACTTGAGCCTGCAGAAGTGCTTCAATTTAAGAGTGATAATAATGTCTTTGAAATCCAACAAGCATTGGCAGCAGCAGTGCTAGAGTAATGAGGACGAAAAATGTTTATTGAAAAGGAACTGGGTTACAAGCGTCACTGGATTAATATTGATTCAGACATTATTTCTGAGCAATCCTACCTTTATACCAAGTATGATATCGACCAAGAAACCATAGAGTATGCCTTGGATAAAAATGAACGAGCCCACATGGATTACAACCGTGAGAATGGGACAATCACCTTTATCTATAATGTTCTGGAGCTTGAAAAG
>DBFVHV010000173.1:0-3162 GCA_048524165.1 Streptococcus sp. | reverse complement strand
GAGCATGGCAATCCAATTGCCCTTCAATTTGCGACCATGTTAGCCAAGAAGGTTAAATAAGAGTGAATGACTGTAAAAGAACTGATTACAGCTTGACTTGTCTTCAAATTAAAAACTAGGAATCCAGCTGGATTCCTAGTTTTTAATTGTTTACAATATCTGCATATCCTGATTTAAGGTCTGCGTTTTCTGTTTCTTTGACATAATACACGCCACCATTAGTAGTTGGTGAGTAAAGAACAAAGGGCGTTCCGTCTTTTTTAATCGTAAAGAAATAGCGATGAACAGAAGCATTTTCCCATCTCTCATAAACCGAAACAATGGTATACTCAGAACTGCTATTACCATTTGCAGCATAAGTTGCATCCACAGACAGACTATTGTCCGACATCCAACGGATCGGCAAAGAAGAGGCTTCATTGGTGATTTCTTTGTATCCAGGCTGATTCATCTGCTTTCCCCAAGAAACCATCAAACTAGCAAGTTGACTAGCCTTGTCATTGGTCCAACGTGGATTTTCAGTATAGGCTTCCTTGGTATGGTTAGGATCTGGTGTATCAATACTTGCACTGCTAGATTCGTTTGACTTAGTATTTTCACTAGATGAAGTGCTAGTATTCTCCTTTGATGAGAATATCGAGCTAGCCACTGTGGAAGACGACTTGGTCTGTTTATTGTTCTTCATTGAGCTAGAGACAAGGGTCAGACCAATAGCAACTACGATTGCTACTAGGGATCCTAAGAGTATATAGATATACTTATAATTTTTCGAGACTCCAATAAGGCCAGACTGATAAGCTAGTTGTAGTTCATCAGGTTTTGGCTTGCGTCCCTGAACTTGCTCAAATCGACTTATCCATTCTGCTTCTGACAGCTTTCGCATGATTTTCCTCTTCTCTTTATCATTTCACCTTTCATCCTATCATAGAATGACTTTGATGACAATAGTGATAAGGGTATGAAACTTGCTCTTAGCAAGACGATTAAGGACTTATAAGAGCGAACAGATCCAGACCAAAGAGGCAAATCAAGACACCCATGACCAGTAGGAGACTAATCTTATAGCCTAGAGGATTCCTGGGATTTAAACTGGTTCCAAGACCAAACCTACGGAGGACAAATAAGGGTTCCGAAGGAGATTGATTAAAGTTGTAGCCTCAGAGGTACCTTAAACAAAGCAGGAAGAAAAAACTCATACCTGGGAAAACGACAAGTGGGAGCACTAGCCCCTGTGACCACCAAATCATGATTGTAAGAATGATTTGTAGCAAAAAGAGAGCGCAAAATAAATCATAAATGCGTCCTTGTTTTTTCATTGATTGTCACCTCCATCTAGGTTAAGTATACTCCTCCTATCTTCTCTTATCAAACCCATAACTCGCCTGACATTTTATTTTCTGCTACAATAGATAGGAACAATTCAAAGAAGGAAACTGTACACATGAAATTAATTTCTTGGAATATTGATTCCCTAAATGCCGCTCTTACTAGTGATTCTGCACGTGCTCAACTATCACGCGCAGTTATCGATACCTTGGTCGCTGAAAATGCAGATATCATTGCAATTCAAGAGACAAAGTTATCTGCTAAAGGGCCAACTAAAAAACATTTGCAAATCTTAGAAGACTACTTCCCTGACTATGACAATACCTGGCGTTCATCTGTTGAACCTGCTCGTAAAGGCTATGCTGGAACCATGTTCTTGTATAAAAAAGAATTGACACCAGTCATCACTTATCCTGAAATCGGAGCACCTTCAACCATGGACTGTGAAGGACGTATCATCACTCTCGAATTTGACGATTTCTTTGTGACACAGGTCTACACACCAAATGCCGGTGATGGACTCAAACGTCTACTAGAACGTCAAATCTGGGATGAAAAATATGCGGATTACCTAGCCGAATTGGACGCTCAGAAACCAGTCCTTGCAACTGGTGACTATAACGTTGCCCACAAGGAAATCGACTTGGCCAACCCTTCAAGCAATCGTCGTTCACCAGGCTTTACAGATGAAGAACGTGCTGGCTTCACTAATCTCCTCTCTAAAGGATTTACAGACACTTACCGACACCTCAATGGCGATGTTACAGGAGCTTATACATGGTGGGCTCAACGTAGCAAAACATCTAAAATCAATAATACAGGCTGGAGAATTGACTACTGGTTAACTTCAAATCGTATTGCCGATAAGGTCACAAAATCAGACATGATTGACTCTGGTGATCGCCAAGATCACACACCTATTGTCTTAGAGATTGAATTATAAAAAACTCTAGACCTAAATCCCTAAAAAGAGTAGAACTGCTACTCTTTTACTTTGCTCAACTTAGGAGAAATGATGAAAAATAAACTTAACTCTACACAAAAGCTTGTTCTCTCAGCTATTATCATGGCCCTATATATCGCTATCCTCTTTGTTTCGCAAGCTATTTCCTTTGGTGCTGTTCAGATGCGTCTGGCCACGGCTTTATATGGTTTAACCTATATCTTCCCATTTTTGGTAATCCCACTCAGTCTCGCCAATGCTATTGCTAACTCTTTTGGTGGTTTGGGATTGATTGATGTTGTCGGTGGATTCTGTGCCAGCTTTCTGGCAACTGGTAGCATCTACCTCATCCGAAAAGCCAAGTTATCAAGCTGGTTTATCATTCTCCCGATTCTACTTGTTCCGTCCTTAGTGGTACCAATATGGCTTAGTGCTTTACTTAAACTTCCTTATCTTGCTCTCGTTATTAACCTTATATTAGGGCAATTAGTGCCTGCAATCTTGGGAGCCGTGCTTGTAAGAGAGTTGTCCAAACGTGGATACAAAGACTGACAGACAAAAACATCTCTGCGATTGCAGAGATGTTTTCTTTGTTAATAATGATATGCTTTTTCGTAAGCTTCTTTTGGTGTCAGTTTGTCGCCAGAGATAAGTAAACGGTAGTCAACATTAGTAGGGTCTTTTTGATAGTTATCAACCCACTCTTGCGTCATTTCAAGGTAAAGATTATAGGTTCCCAACTCGGTCGTAACAGTACCTATCTTGTAAAAATCTTGGTAACGCTTCTGGTTATCAGATTTTTTCAATTTTTGATATCGATAATAGGTTCTGCCAAAGTCCATGAATTGGAATTCTTTTTTAGCCTTTCCAGAGCCCGTTGTTACCTCAATGGT
>DBFVHV010000172.1:0-7946 GCA_048524165.1 Streptococcus sp. | reverse complement strand
ACAAGAAGAGTACAATACTTATAAACAAAATAATCCCTTACCCTATAAAGAATTAATTTTTCCTGATGTTCTAAAGGTCTTAAATGAAGTGAAATCTCAAGGGTTGAAAATAGGCTTAGCCTCTAGCTCAGTGAAAGCAGATATCCTTAGAGCTTTGGAGGAAAATCGTTTGCAAGGTTTCTTTGATGTTGTTCTCTCAGGAGAGGAATTCAAAGAGAGTAAACCCAATCCAGAGATTTATTTGACAGCATTAAAGCAATTGAATGTGGAAGCAAATCAGGCGCTGATTATCGAAGATAGCGAAAAGGGGATTGCTGCTGGAGTCGCTGCAGGTGTTGAGGTTTGGGCCATTAAAGATAATCGGTTTGGTATGGATCAAAGTGCTGCAAAAGGTTTATTGGATAGTCTCACAGATGTTTTAGACTTAATAAAATAGAAAATAACACCGGGCTTTTCTTCTCGGTGTTTTGATGTATCAAATTAAAAAAATCTAAGTTTATGTTGACCTTTAGGTGGACTATGGTATACTAGGAAATAATGATGAATGATTTGACTATCAAATTATCTATTCATCAAATAAAATTGTGATAAAAAATCAAATAACATGCGGTTTTGATATAGGAACTAGTTATCGGAAGGAGTGCTAAAATGGCTTACGAAACAATTCTTTATAGTGTTGAAGAGGGAGTGGCAACATTAACTCTCAATCGCCCTGAAGTGCAAAATGGATTTAACATTCCAGTTTGTGATGAAATTATGGCTGCGATCAAAGAAGCAGGTCAAGATGCATCTGTGAAGTTCTTGGTTATCAATGCTAATGGGAAAGTCTTTTCTGTTGGTGGAGACCTTGATCAAATGCAAAAAGCTGTTGCTGTAGATGATGTACAATCTTTGGTTCGTATTGCTGAGCAAGTGAACGAAATTTCTTTTGCCCTTAAAAAATTGCCTAAGCCAGTTATCATGGTTGTTGATGGACCTTGTGCAGGTGCTGCCGCTAACTTAGCAGTTGCAGCAGATTTTACAATTGCATCTGAAAAAGCTAAGTTTATTCAAGCTTTCGTAGGTGTTGGTTTGGCACCTGATGCTGGTGGCCTTTACCTTTTGACTCGTTCAATTGGTATTAATCGTGCGACTCAAAGTACCATGACAGGAGAGCCTGTATCAGCTGAGAAAGCTTTGGACTGGGGAATTGCTTACAAGGTAGTCGAGTCAGAAAAACTTGAGAAAACAGTGAGTCAGTTAATTAAGAAATTAAATCGTTCTTCAGTTAATTCATTCAAGGCAATTAAAGAAATGGTTTGGGAATCTGAATTTGCAGGTTGGGAAAATTATGCTAAGCTGGAGCTTGATTTGCAGAAATCTCTTGCATTTACAGAGGACTTTAAAGAAGGTGTACGTGCTTATAGTGAGCGTCGCCGTCCTAAGTTTCAAGGAAAATAAACTCGTTTTCTGAAATTAAAGTTTTCAAATTGGACTTGCTAAATTAGTTTGAGTCTGATATAATTTGATAATCAAAGCTTATTGAAAGGAGTCTGGTGTGAATTACGATAAAATTGATGGCTATCTTGTTGATATTTTTAATAACGTCGTTATTATCGAAGAAGCAAGTTTGAAAAATTCAAAGTTTAATGATGTTTCCCTCAAGGAAATGCATACCATTGATGTGATCGGTACACATCCAGATACGACACCAAGTGCAGTTGCTAGAGAGCTTATGTTAACCCTCGGTACTGTGACAACTTCTCTCAATAAGCTTGAAAAGAAAGGATATATTATTCGTACACGTTCATCTGTTGATCGTCGTGTGGTTCATCTATCGCTTTCTAAAAAAGGTCGTCTGGTATATCGTCTTCACCGTCGTTTCCATAAATCAATGGTGATGCGGATTACAGAAGGCTTTAACGACGAGGAATTAAAGGTTATGAGCAAGGGATTAGAAAATCTCCACGCCTTTCTTGAGGAGTTGAAATAATGGCATTTGCAAAAATTAGTCAGGTTGCCCATTATGCACCTGCTCAGGTCGTGACCAACGATGACCTATCTAAAATCATGGATACCAGTGATGAGTGGATTCGCTCACGTACAGGGATTCAAGAACGTCGCATCTCATTAAATGAGAATACGAGTGATTTAGCTACCAATGTTGCTTATCAGCTCTTGGAAAAGTCGGGATTATCTCCCGAAGAGTTAGACTTTGTTTTAGTTGCAACGAGTTCTCCCGCTAGCTCGATGCCATCTGTGGCAGCGCGTGTTCAAGGAACAATTGGAGCAGTCAACGCTTTTGCTTTTGATATTACCGCGGCATGTAGTGGTTTTGTCTTTGCTTTGGCAACCGCAGAAAAATTGATAAAGTCAGGTGCTTACAAAAAAGGTTTAGTCATTGGTGCTGAAGTTCTTTCAAAAACTTTAGACTGGTCTGATCGTACAACAGCAGTTCTTTTCGGAGATGGTGCTGGCGGTGTTTTATTAGAAGAATCTGAAGAAGAACATTTCTTTGGGGAATCTTTAAATACCGACGGTAGCAAGGGAGGTCTTGAGTCGGGAGCTTCTGCAGTTATCTCGCCTTATTCTGATGGTACTGAGCAGCTTAACCCCTATATGCAAATGGATGGTAAAGCAATCTTTGATTTTGCTGTGAAGACAGTTTCGAAGAGCATTAAAGCATTGGTTGAAGAAAAAGGTGAACCTGATTACTTCCTTCTTCACCAAGCTAATATTCGTATTTTGGATATTATGGCTAAGAAAATTGATGTCAGTCGTGATAAATTTCTGGCTAACATGATGTCTTATGGTAATACCAGTGCGGCAAGTATCCCAATCTTGCTTTCTGAAAATGTAGCGAATGGGACTCTTAAATTAGGCAGTGATCAAACAATTCTTCTCTCAGGTTTTGGTGGGGGTTTGACATGGGGCAGTCTAATTGTTAAAATCTAGTTATATAAATTATGCACCAGCATAGATTATAAGAAATATATTTATCTTAAAGGAGAAAATAAAATGGCAGTATTTGAAAAAGTACAAGAAATCATCGTTGAAGAACTTGGGAAAGATGCAGAAGAAGTAAAAGTAGAAACTACTTTTGACGAACTTGATGCTGATTCACTTGACGTGTTCCAAGTTATCTCAGAAATCGAAGATGAATTCGATATTCAAATCGAAACTGAAGAAGGTCTTAACACTGTTGGTGACCTTGTTGCTTACGTAGAAGAAAAAACTAAATAAGCAGGACATAGAGAATATTCTTATTAGGGATATTCTCCTTTGTTTATACAATTACTTTGATTATTAAACTATTTATTTGATTAAAAGATCGAAGAAAAGGTGAAAAATGAAATCTCGTATTACAGAACTGTTAGGAATTAAATATCCAATCTTCCAAGGTGGTATGGCCTGGGTTGCCGATGGTGACTTGGCTGGAGCCGTTTCAAATGCTGGTGGACTCGGAATTATTGGTGGCGGTAATGCCCCTAAAGAAGTGGTAAAAGCTAATATTGATAGAGTGAAACAAATCACTGACAAACCATTCGGTGTGAATATTATGCTTTTGTCGCCATTCGCTGATGATATTGTTGATCTTGTCATTGAAGAAGGTGTAAAAGTTGTTACAACTGGTGCAGGAAATCCAGGTAAATATATGGAACGTTTTCACGAAGCTGGTATCACAGTTATTCCAGTTATCCCATCAGTTGCACTTGCTAAACGTATGGAAAAACTTGGAGCGGATGCTGTTGTTGCAGAAGGTATGGAAGCTGGTGGTCACATCGGTAAATTGACAACTATGGCTCTTGTTCGCCAAGTTGCAGATGCGGTATCTATTCCAGTTATTGGAGCTGGTGGTGTTGCTGATGGACGTGGTATGGCTGCTGTTCTCATGCTTGGAGCAGAAGCTGTTCAGGTTGGTACGCGTTTCGCTGTTGCCAAGGAATCTAACGCTCACCAAAACTTCAAGGATAAGATTTTGAAGGCTAAAGATATCGATACTGTTATTTCCGCTTCTGTTGTAGGACACCCAGTTCGTGCTATTAAGAATAAATTGGCTACAGAGTACAATCAGGCTGAAAGAGATTTCTTGGCTGGTAAGAAGACTCAAGAGGAAATTGAAGAGCTTGGTGCAGGTGCCCTTCGTAACGCGGTTGTTGATGGAGATGTGGAATATGGTTCAGTTATGGCTGGACAAATTGCAGGTCTTGTTCGTAAAGAAGAAACGTGTGCAGAAATCTTGGAAGATCTATACACAGGTGCTGCAAAGGTAATTAAAGAAGAAGCTGCTCGTTGGGCAGATGTAAACGTCTAAAAACATCGAAAGGATTAGGATAGTGACAAAACGTGCGTTCTTATTTGCTGGTCAAGGAGCTCAGAAATTGGGCATGGCAAGCGATTTGTATGCGACATATCCCGTTGTCAAAGAAACATTTGATACGGCTAGTCGTATTCTAGGTTATGATTTGCGTGAATTGATTGATTCTGACGAAGAAAAACTTAATCAAACACGCTATACTCAACCAGCTATTTTGACAACGTCAGTAGCCATTTATCGTCTCTTGGCAGAAAATGGAATCACTCCTGATATTGTTGCCGGCCTGTCTTTGGGTGAATATTCTGCCCTAGTTGCGGCTGGAGCACTCTCATTTGAGGATGCAGTAGCCTTGGTTGCTAAACGTGGAGAATTCATGGAAACAGCGGCTCCTGCTGGAAGTGGGAAAATGGTTGCTGTCATGAATACAGATCCAAGTCTGATTGAAGAGATTTGTCAGAAAGCCTCTGAAAAGGGTGTAGTAACGCCTGCCAACTATAATACCCCAGCACAAATTGTAATTGGTGGTGAGGTTGTGGCTGTTGATTATGCTGTAGAATTACTTAAAGAAGCAGGTGCAAAACGCTTGATTCCTCTTAATGTATCAGGCCCATTCCATACAGCTTTACTTGAATCAGCTAGTCAGAAATTGGCAGCAGAACTAGAGAAAGTGTCATTCAATGACTTTGCCCTCCCATTGGTAGGTAATACTGAGGCTCAAATTATGAAGTCAGAAGACGTTAAAGCTTTTTTGGCTCGTCAGGTGATGGAACCTGTACGTTTTTATGATTCGATTGCCACTATCCAAGATTTTGGTGTAGATGAAGTGGTTGAGATTGGGCCAGGAAAAGTCTTGTCAGGTTTCTTGAAGAAAATTGATAAAACCCTACCAACTCAAAATGTTGAAGATCAAGCTAGTCTTGATGCCCTTCTTAATGCTTAAAACGAGGTAAACATGGAACTTAAGAATAAAAATGTTTTTGTAACAGGTTCAACACGTGGTATTGGATTAGCTGTGGCACATAAATTTGCTAGTCTTGGTGCCAACGTTGTCCTAAATGGACGTTCTGAAATTTCTGAGGACTTGCTTGCGCAATTTGTAGACTATGATGTAACTGTTGTTGGTATCTCAGGTGATATTTCTAATGGTGAGGATGCTAAACGTATGGTAGCAGAAGCCATTGAAAAACTTGGAAGTGTTGATGTACTAGTTAATAATGCTGGTATCACCAACGATAAGTTGATGTTGAAGATGACTGAAGAAGATTTTGAACGCGTCTTGAAAATCAACTTGACTGGTGCTTTCAATATGACACAGGCAGTCTTGAAACCAATGTCTAAGGCTCGTCAAGGTGCCATTATCAATATGTCATCTGTTGTAGGTCTTATGGGAAATGTTGGGCAAGCTAATTATGCGGCTTCAAAAGCTGGCCTGATTGGCTTCACTAAATCAGTAGCTCGTGAGGTTGCAGCTCGTGGTGTTCGTGTTAATGCTATTGCTCCTGGTTTCATTGAGTCTGATATGACTGATGCAATCCCAGAGAAAATGAAAGACGCTATGATTGCTCAAGTACCAATGAAACGTATTGGTCAGGCAGAAGAAGTGGCAGAAGTTGCGGCTTTCTTGGCAGGGCAAGAGTATCTTACAGGTCAAACAATCGCTATTGATGGCGGTATGACCATGCAATAATTGATTTTCATTATCAAAAAATCATATACTAAAATATCCATCCGAAAAAGGAGAATATACATGTCTACAAATCGTGTTGTTGTTACAGGTTACGGTGTAACCTCGCCAATCGGTAATACACCAGAAGAATTTTGGAACAGTCTTCATGACGGTAAGATTGGTATTAAGCCAATCACTAAGTTTGATGCTTCTGAAATCCCAGTTTTTAACGCTGGTGAAATCCAAGATTTCCCATTCGACAAGTATTTTGTGAAAAAAGATACTAACCGTATGGACACTTATTCACTTTATGCGATTTATGCTGCTATGGAAGCTCTTGAAAATTCAGGACTTAATATGGAAGAAGTAAATCGTGATCGCGTTGGTGTTATTGTGTCATCTGGTATCGGTGGTTTGCAAGAACTTGAAGATCAAATTATTCGTATGCACGAGCGTGGTATGAAACGTATTAAACCAATGTTCATCCCTAAAGCACTTTCAAACATGGGTGCTGGTAACATTGCTCTTAAAATTGGTGCTCAAGGGGTATGTAAATCAGTGACAACTGCCTGTGCCTCTGCCAATGATGCTATCGGTGAAGCCTTCCGTGAAATTAAATTTGGTTTGCACGATGTTGTCTTGGCTGGTGGTGCTGAAGCTTCAATCACTAAAATTGGTATTGGTGGTTTTAACGCTCTTACAGCCCTTTCAACAACAGAAGATCCAGAACGTTCTTCAATTCCATTTGATAAAGACCGTAATGGTTTTGTTATGGGTGAAGGTGCTGGGGTTCTCGTTATTGAAAGCTTGGAACATGCGCAAAAACGTGGTGCCAACATCTTGGCTGAGATTGTTGGTTACGGATCAAACTGTGATGCTTACCACATGACAACGCCAACTCCAGACGGTTCAGGAGCTGCTAAAGCAATTAAATTGGCTATCAACGAAGCTGGTATCAAGCCTGAAGATGTTGACTATGTCAATGCTCACGGTACGTCAACACCTGCTAATGAAAAAGGTGAAAGTGGTGCTATTGTGTCTGTACTTGGTAAAGATGTTCTAGTTTCATCTACTAAATCATTTACAGGTCACTTGCTTGGTGCCGCTGGTGCTGTTGAAGCTATTGCAACAATTGAAGCTATTCGTCACAGCTTTGTACCAAAAACTGCTGGTACAAAAGAATTGTCTGACTACATTGAAGCTAATGTTGTTTACGGTGAAGGTAAAGAAGCTGATATTGAGTATGCAATCTCAAATACCTTTGGTTTTGGTGGACACAACGCTGTTCTTGCCTTTAAACGTTGGGAGGGCTAATTCATGAATATTTCTGAAATTAAAGATTTATTGGCTCAATTTGATGCCTCAACTTTGCGTGAGTTCTCATACAAAAACAATGGAGAAGAGTTGAACTTGAGCAAGAATCAAACAAGTTCAGTAACAGCTGCCCCAGTAGCCCCTACAGTCGAAGTGGTTGCACCAGCTTCTCAGGCCCCAGTTGCTCCAGTAGCAGCACCCGCTGCTGTTGAAACACCAGCAACACCGGTTGAAGAAGCTTATGCACCAGCTCAAGCTGCTGAAGGAGAAGTGGTTGAAAGTCCACTTGTCGGTGTGGCTTACTTGTCACCATCGCCTGAAAAACCAGCCTTTGTTTCTGTTGGCGATACAGTTAAAAAAGGGCAAACGCTTCTTATCGTTGAAGCTATGAAGGTCATGAATGAAGTGCCTGCACCTAAAGATGGTGTTATCACTGAAATCTTGGTAGCAAATGAAGAAGTCGTTGACTACGGAAAAGGATTGGTACGCATCAAATGACAATTGATATTAATGCTATTCGTGAGGCTTTGCCACACCGTTACCCAATGCTTTTGGTTGACCGTGTTTTAGAAGTTTCAGAAGACGAAATTATAGCTATTAAAAATGTTACGATCAATGAGCCTTTCTTTAATGGGCATTTCCCACAATACCCAGTTATGCCAGGTGTTC
>DBFVHV010000171.1:0-1927 GCA_048524165.1 Streptococcus sp. | reverse complement strand
AGAATTCGAGAAATAATTCTCCTAAACAAAAAAAGTGAACCCCCAAGGTTCACTTTTTTTGTCCTATTGACTTCCAAAGACGTCTTCTCTTCAATCTATCTTCAATTTTTCGATTATCAATCCTTAGAATAGCAATCATATCAAACAAGAGCCAGGTTCTTTTTGGATAGACAATATATTTTGGAGACCAAATTGGAGAAAATTTTTCCTTATAACGTTGAAGCCCACTGAAAGAGTAAAAACGCTGAGCAAAAACATAAACTAAATTGGCAACCTTCTCCTCTAAGAAACTATCTTCTTCAGTACCTACATTGGCTAGGGGAGCCATTCCCATATCAAAGTACTTCTTGCCTTCTGCTTGGAAGTATTGGAAGAGTTTGACGAAGAGGTAGTCCATGATGCCTTCAGGAGCCTTGTCAAAGTCGTAACGCATAAGGTCAATGGTCGCCACCTGTTTATTTTTGGTCGGCATGATATTAGCAAAGGCCACAATTTCGCCTTCTTCACTCTCAACGATAGCAATCGGTGCTTGTTGCAGATAGGCTTCATCAAAGAAACCAAGTGAGAAGCCTTTCTCCTTACGACCGTTAAGCCAAATATCTGAGACTGCCTTCATATCCTGCATCTGAGTCTCCGAAAATGGAGGATTAAGTAATTTAAACTGGAAGCCTGCTTTTTCCACACGATTGGTTGGTTTACGGAACTTCTTACCATGCTTACCATCGACAGAAAATGTCGTCAAATCTACCATGGCATTTTCTCCAAATTTCATGAAGTCAAAACCATAATCATGAAGCATAAGGGTAACAGTCTCATCCGCCTCATAAAATAAAGCCTGTAAGTTCCAATCAGATAAGTTTTTCAAGAAAGCTTCCCAAGCTGGACGATAATATACTTCATTACCAATAGGATTGCCCATAATCACACACTTGTTACTGGTTTGTGCAAATTGGAAAACTACCTGGTCTTGTCCATCGACACGATACCAAAAGAGGCGTTTATCATGTAAATAAGCTAGGGCACTTTCTGATGCACCCCCATATTTCTCAAGAAGTGCTGTGAAGCGCTCATTATCCATGCTTTGACCAAAAGGCCTACGAGGTGTCAAAACTCTCAACACAAGCCAAACAATGGTTGCAATGATCACCGATGCCAGTAAAATATCAAACCAAATATGAACAAAATGTCCAAGAACATCCCGGTTCCTAGGTGGCAACAAATGAGACCAAAAACCACTACCACCCAAAACAAGGAGAATCAAAATAGTAAAGGCTAGAAAAAGGAAATCCTTGGTTTTGTCTTCCCAGCTATAAACAAAATAGTGATGATTCAATCTTTTCCTTATAAGTAACATAAGTACCATAGAAAGCACAATCATGAAAGACATGGCCCAGGAAGTACCATTGAGATTGACGTAAATCAAGGTCAAGACAAAGGTAAGCAAGGAGACAATAAAAGCTCCCTTAACGCGTCGCCTGATGAGGCGAGCCATGAAAACAAAGAGGGTTCCAAACAAAATACTTGGAAACTGCCAAATCAACTGTTCCTGAATAGGATCGAAACGGCTAATAAAGTAAACATTTGCCAAGCGTTCTGGGATTAAGGCAGATAAAATCAGGAAGATTCCTAAAAAACGTAACAAATAAACAAAAATACGATGGAGACTTCCACCAAATACTCGTGAAGGAATCTTGAAGTATTTCTCATTGATGCGGCCTCCCATATGTTTGAAAAAGAAGACAACACCTAACAAAAATGGAATGATGTAGTAGCTTAGACGAAAGAGCAAGAGTAGACTGACCGCAAAAGCATTACTGACACCCATAGACGTCAGACCAGTAATCACAATCAAATCAAAACTACCAATCCCACCTGGAATCATGGAGAAGATACCAATAATAACTGCTAGAAAATATAGGGGAATCAG
>DBFVHV010000170.1:0-2199 GCA_048524165.1 Streptococcus sp. | reverse complement strand
ACTACTGATTTGGTCAAAGTTTATAAAGAAAAGTCCCTCGTTTTAGACAAACAAGTGACCTTTGAACAAGCTGGAAAGGCTTATACTGGTATGGCTAAAGAAATTGATGACAAGGGGAGACTCCTCGTTCTCACTGATGATGGTCAGGAAAAATGGCTGAGCGCTGGTGAAGTGAGCCTTACTTCTTGGTAGACTTATCGGCTGCACGCGCAATTCGAGAAATAATATAAGTGGTCCAAAGACGACGTAAGAGTAAGTAACCAAAAAAGGCTGTAAAAAAGTAATAGCCATGCTGTAAACTGTAATTAAAACAAACCGTTTCAAAAATAGTTTCAAGCGTAATAAACAAAATTTGTTGAATCATAAGATTATTATATCAATAGATAGAGCCTAGGACAAGCAGTCTAGGCTCTTTTCATTTTTACAAGGATAAACCTTCATCAGATTCAGAAATCTATCAAATTACACTGAATCTCCTCGCTTCTCTATTTCTAGGCTCGGACCTAAAAAGGTCCACTGGACCTTTTTAGTCCTCTATTTCTACTACATCAGAGAGGAACTCGAGTTCTTGAGGAATGTATTCTTCACGATCCTCTTTTTCCAACTCTTCTTTAGATTTGAGGCTTCGTGCAAATTCTGTTCGGAGTTTTTCAAACTCTGCTTTCGGAACGGCCATAATATTAGGTGAAAAACCAGCAGCTGAACTCATGATGTTGCCAAACATATCATTGAGGTCACTTCGTTTCATGACCTGTTCGGCATTAAAGGCGGCGTTAAAAGCTAGGATAGCATTTTCTTGATTGGCTAGCACAGGTTCTGACCCGTTCAAAAGCGCCCTATTTTGAGGGCTAATAGAATCCAAAATCTCAGGCCATGTTGCTTTTAGAGCATCCAGACACTGGCGTGATTTTTGGGGATTCTCCATAGTTTCTCGCATAATAGTAAGGATTTTCTCACGATCCACCTTATACTGATATGAAGCTTTGGCTTTTCGAGTAGGTGCTGCTTTCCCTTGAACTTGGCCCTCTTTAAGAGCTTTACGTAGACTATCTACCTCACGACGAAGACTGTCAAGTTCTTCTTGCAAATTAGCTGGAATGTCTTGTCTTACTTGGGCTTCTGTCTCAGTTAGCTTAATCGTCAACATCTCAGCATAGATTTTAGGATGTGTCCCAGTTTTAATCTCAGGCAGAGCATTTGTTACTAAGTCAATCAGTTGGAAAAGTCGGTCTTGTTCTAAAGATAAGTTTTCTTCAAAAAGGGGGCTATGGTGACTATTCTCACCACCCGATTTGACTATCAAAAGATCACGGAAATACTCCAAGAGGTCAGTCGCAAACCGACTCATAGACTTCCCATTATCAAAGAGTGTTTCAAGATTTGATAAGGCTTGTGTGGTATCCTGATTGCGAACGTTCGCTACAAAACTATCCAAGGCAGTCAGACCAATGGAGCCTGTGATTTCTTCGGCAATAGCTTGACTGACATTGTTGTCAGCAGAAAGACTCAGTGCTTGGTCTAAGATTGACAAGGCATCACGCATACCACCTTCGGCACGACGTGCAATAATGGTTAAGGCTTCATCATCAAAAGTCAATCCTTCTTTTTCCAGAATTAAAGCCAAATGCTCTTTAATAGCACCCTGCTTAATCGATTTAAATTCAAAACGTTGAACACGAGATAAGATAGTAGCTGGGATTTTATGTAACTCTGTAGTCGCGAGGATAAAGACAACATTTTCAGTTGGTTCTTCCAATGTCTTCAAGAGAGCATTGAAGGCACCTGTCGAAAGCATGTGGACCTCATCAATAATATATACTTTATAAGTAGCACGACTTGGAGCATAGGTCGATTTATCACGAATTTCACGAATCTCATCTACGCCATTATTTGAAGCCGCATCAATCTCGATAACATCTTCAAGACTCCCATTTGTAATATCACGACAAATATCACATTGATTACATGGCTCACCATCAACTTGATTAGGGCAATTCATAGCCTTGGCAAAGATCTTAGCCGCACTGGTTTTTCCGGTACCACGTGGTCCAGAAAAGAGATAGGCATGGCTAATTTTCCCCTGTTCGACAGCTTGTCGAAGGGTCGTCGCAATAACCTCCTGCCCGACAAGTTGGCCAAAGGTCTGGCTTCGGTATTTACGATAGAGGGCTTGATACATTAGTCTACTCCTCCAAACAT
>DBFVHV010000169.1:0-6248 GCA_048524165.1 Streptococcus sp. | reverse complement strand
ATGATTCTCCATGCACCATTTATGGGAGCAGGGCTATGTTTTGAAGAGGGTGAGAATGAGGAGCAGGTTAAATACCAAGCGGCTCACCATGAGTTGGTAGCTTCAGCTATGGCAACTAAGTTGGCTCACGAGATTGATCCTGACAATAAGGTCGGTTGTATGTTGGCAGCCGGTCAATATTATCCAAATACAGCCCACCCACGTGACTACTGGGCAGCCATGCAAGAAGATCGTAGTAGCTATTTCTTCATTGATGTCCAGGCTCGTGGAGAGTATCCAAATTATGCTAAGAAACAGTGGGAACGTGATGGTATTGAGATTGAAATGACTGAAGAAGATTTGGAGCTTCTCAAAGAGCATACTGTTGATTTCATTTCCTTCTCTTATTATGCAAGTCGTGTGGCTTCAGGTGATCCAGAAGTTAATGAAAAGACTGCTGGCAATATCTTTGCCTCCATTAAAAATCCATATTTGGAAGCTTCAGAGTGGGGTTGGCAAATAGACCCACTAGGTCTTCGTATTACCCTCAATGCTATTTGGGATCGTTATCAGAAACCGATGTTTATCGTTGAGAATGGGCTTGGTGCTGTGGATACACCAGATGAAAATGGCTATGTTGAAGACGATTATCGTATCGACTACTTGGCAGCTCACATTAAGACCATGAGGGATGCCATCAATGAAGATGGTGTAGAGCTTTGGGGTTACACAACTTGGGGCTGTATCGACCTTGTTTCTGCTGGAACTGGTGAAATGAAGAAACGTTACGGTTTCATCTATGTAGACCGTGACAATGATGGTAAGGGGAGCCTTAAACGCTCTAAGAAGAAATCATTTAACTGGTACAAAGAAGTTATCGCAAGTAACGGCGCCTCTGTAGAATAGTGCATTTGAGTTGCGTGCTGGTCTGGATTTATTTTTACGAATCTAGCAAGCACAGAAAGCAAATTGATCTCCGATTGAAGTCAGCCTTTGGGCTGACTTTTTTGTAAGGGGTAGAAATTGTAATGTTTTCTAAAAAATGATATTCTTATTAGAGTTTGAGAGGGATAAGATATGGGTAAAAAATCAGTTGTATTTGTAGCAGAGCTATCCTATATGGAAAAGTTAGAGGTGGCTCTAAAGTCTCTGTGTGCACATCAAGGACAGTGGAAAATTTATGTGCTAAATGAGAATTTACCAACAGAATGGTTTGCCCTGATGAATAGTCGTTTAGAGGCTATTGATTCGGAAATTCTCAATTGTCGTGTATCTGCAGAAAGCTTTAAACAATTTTCGCTTCCGAGTGCACATATTCATTATGCGACTTTTTTCCGTTATGCGATTCCTGAGTTTGTTCAAGAAAATCGCGTTCTCTATTTAGACTGTGATATGATTTTCACGCAGGATTTGTCACCGCTTTTTGAAGTAGATTTAAACGGATTTGGCATTGGAGCGGTAGTGGATCGTCCGACGACAACAGAAGGTTTTAATGCTGGTTTGATGGTTGTTGACATTGATTGGTGGCGACAACACAAGGTGACAGAGTCTCTTTTTGAATTAACTAAGGAACATCACCAAAATGTTTATGGTGATCAAGGGATTTTGAATCTTTATTTTAAAGACGCCTGGCACCAACTGCCATGGACTTATAATCTCCAAGTAGGCTCTGACAAGGATCAGTACAGATATGGGGACTTGGATTGGTATGATGCTTTCAAAGGGGTGCCAGCGGTTATACATTACACCTCTCACAATAAGCCTTGGACCTCTAAGCGTTTCAATCGATTTAGGGATATCTGGTGGTTCTATTATGCCTTGACCTGGGACGATATCTTATTGAGAAAGCCATCCCTAAAGCTTAGCTTTAAGGATATGGTGGGTGGTTTCTCCTACCATACGGCCATTTATACGAATACGGCAGATATCTTTGAGTTGGAACAGTTGCTGCAGGCCTTTCCAGATGTAGCTTTTCATGTCTTGGCGCATTCTCATTTCGGATTTAATTTGGTGAAGTTGGAGCAGTACCCAAACCTTATTCTCTATCCATCCTTTGATCCTCTGACCAGTCGAAAGGTCTTGGAAAAGATAGAATTTTATTTGGATATCAACCCCTTTAACGAGGTTGATAACATTACAGAAACGATTCATCAGTTAGGTCTTCCGATCTTCTCCTTTGAAGGAACCAATCATGACCAGACTGGGAAAAACCAAGTGTTTAAGAATGACCAAGTGGATGAAATGGTGAAGGCCGTTCGAGAATATATTGAGACGATTGAGAGATAAACGATGGAAAATAAAGAAGTAGTCAGTATTGTTATCCCCATTTATAATGTGGAGACGTATTTGAAGCAGTGTTTGGAGACAGTAGTGAATCAGACCTATCCTCACCTTGAAATCATTCTTGTCAATGATGGGTCCCCTGACAATTCAGAGGAAATCTGCAAAGAATTCTTCAAGCGAGACTCACGTATTCGCTATGTGCGACAAGTTAATGGGGGCTTATCAGCAGCTCGAAATACAGGGATTGACCTAGCCACAGGTGATTACATTACTTTTTTAGACCCAGATGATTGGGTGACAGAGGACTATGTGGAGACCTTGTATAATCAGCTTAAGAAGTATGAGGCAGATGTTTCTATTGCCAACTATAACTTGTTCAATGAGAGTACTAGTAAGTTTTTGATTAAGGTAACAGAGAACGATTATTCTGAAACCCTTTATGAAGGAAGAGACATTATTGACCAAGATGCCATCCAAGAGACACGAGATATGGCTTGGGCATGCGCCATGATGAAACTCTATAAAATCTCCTTGTTTGAGGATCTTCGTTTTCCTGTTGGTAAGAATGTCGAAGATAACTTTCTTATGTATAAACTCTTGTTAAAAGCCAATCGTGTAGTCCATACTGAAAAATGTATCTACTGGTATCGGGTGGGGCGCAAAGATACCCTATCGCAGGTCTGGACTGAAAAGCGTGTTTTAGATGAGATGGAAGCCAAGAATGAAAAATTAGCTCTGCTAGGCATGTTGGGCTATGATTTGACTTGGCACCGCTATATTTACAAGACACGTCTAAAACGAGCGATTGAAAAAATGGAAGAAGCTAATCTTCAAGATACTGAGACCTATAAGACGGCGCAGGTTAACTTGAGATTTTTGGAGCAATAAAGGTTGAGGGTTAAGCTATTTATTGCTTATAGTAATCAGAAAGGATAAATATGCTCATTATTGCACAAGAAGCCAGTCAGGTAACGGATAAACTGAGAAGATTACTAGATTCCTTTGGTATCCAGTACCGTGTGTTTTACACTAATTTTGAAACAGATGTAGATAAAGCTACGATTAGTTTAGCATCATCATTTAGTTACTCTTCTGATGAAGACTATCAAGGCCAACCTCTCTTCTTTAACGATTTGTCTGTTCCTCTATATTGGGAGCTGTGGACTTTGGGGATTACGACCTATATTTTTGATGGTGAAGACCGTCGTGCTAGTGTCATTTTGCGTGAAAATCTTAAGGACCGAACCGTTAAGCAAGTTCATTGGTTTGGTCAAGGGGAAAAAGTTCTTGCGATAGATGACTATAACCGCTATGGCTGGCGGACCAAACAGCGTCTTTTAGATGATGAGGGGCACGCTCTCATTGATATTTACTTTAATCGTAATCAAGAAGAGGTCTTGTTGCACTATATTCAAGAAGGTTACCTGATTGATCAGGGGTCTGAAGGAAGAGATAGGTTTTTCTCAGGTAAGGAAGAGTTGACTAAGGCTGTTTTGAATCAAATTCTTAAGCCAGATGAGTCTATCATTTGCATGGATGCCACCCTACTCCCGATGTTGCAAGTTCAGCAACCAAATCGCCTGGTCTATTGTTCTACTAGTCATGATGGTCTTGAGCACATTCAAAATCAGGTAAGTCATATTTTGATTGCTAATTATTATCCTCAGGAGGAGCGCAGGTCAGGTCTGATTTATCTAGCTGGTGCGGAACAAGAAGGGACTAAAACGTTCACTCCTCAAGCCATGGTGATGACCGCTTCGGAAAATATTGAGAGCTTAGTTGGTTTGGTTGATGTCTTTCCTAATATCGATTTTCATATTGCGGCTCAGACTAGTATGGGACCTAAATTGACTTGTTTGGAAGGGAAGGTGAATGTCCATCTTTATCCGGGGATTAGTCAGGAGCAATACCAGGAGCTGCTAAGGAAATCTTCCATTTATCTCGATTTGAATTATGGAAGTGAAGTGTCTGATGTTACCCTAGATGCGATTGAAAATGAACACTTGCTTTATGGCTTGGAATCGACCGTTCATCGTCCCTACTATAAGACCTTACCAACGGTTTACGCTTCCTATGAAGAACTAGAGCAGGGTTTTAGACAACTCTTACAACAAGCTGACTTTTATCCTAATGCTCTTGAAAGTCAGAAAGAGATTTTAAAACTCGCCGAGAGGGGAGAGATTCTCGCTTTCTTGACTAGATTGGAGGGGGGAAAAGATGACGATTTACACCTTTAACCTACTGGTTGGCTATGAGGCAAATGGTGTGGATGTGGCACAGGCGTCGAGAGCTTTGCTGCTGCGTGAATTAAATGAGCCTGCTAAATTCGTCTTTACAACTTGGCCACAACCCTATAAATTAGACTATTATCTGTCTTTGGGGCACCGCTATGAAGAACTCCTTTATGCCTATCTGAGCTTTACAGATCAAGACAGTCACACTCCATCTTTGACAGTGGGAGCCTTGCAGCAAAAATTTAAGTTGACACGACTAGATTTAAGGAGCAAAAGCGAAACAGAGGTCGTTTATGCCTTTTCTGATGCCAGTTCTCTGATTTTCAAGATGGATCCCTACCAAAAAGACTGCGTGCGCTATGTGGACTACTACCTTAATGGTACGCTATTAAAACGTGAGTGGTATGGAACAAGTAAATTAGTCACAGAATACTTTGAAAAAGGAATCATCATCAGGAAAAGCTATCATAATAAAGATGGTCGTATTGCCTTTGAAGAACTCAAGCAAGGGACTGGCTGGTTATATAGGCTGGGAACTGAGATTTTAGTGACGAAAACAGAGGTTATGCGTCGCTTTTTGGCAAGACTTCCATTGACAGATGCAGATACCTTGTTGCTGGATAGGGCTTCCTTGATGGAATTTATGCGACCGATTTATGAACTTAATTCTCCTGCAAAGTTAGGATTCGTTTTTCATTCAGAGCATGAATTTGAAAATGGCGACCTCTACTATGAGTACTATTACATCTTTAAGTACGCTCAACGTTTTGATTTCTTTATTACAGCTACGGAGGCACAAAAGGCTGTTTTAAAGAATACTCTTCAAAAACAGAACATCGACGCAACTATCTATGCCCTAGCAGTTGGACATTTAGATAAGCTTAGTTTTCCCGTGGAGCAGAGGAAGCCTCTTAGTTTGATGACGGCTTCGCGTTTGGACCCACGTAAACGGTTGGACTTGGCTATAAGAGCCGTTGCTCTTGCCCATCAAAAAGAGCCAAACCTTCGCTTTGACATCTATGGTAAAGGTGGCGAGCAAGAGAATCTACAAGAACTGATTGATACTCTTGGGGCGAATGATTACATCAAACTTCGAGGTCATGCTGATTTGCAGGAAATCTACCCACAGTATGAACTTTATGTCACCACCTCTCAGTGGGAAACTTTTGGGTTGACTCTGATGGAAGCAGTAGGAGCAGGGCTAGCCTTGGTTGGTTTTGATGCCCGCTATGGTAATCCAACCTTCATCAAAGATGGTGAGAATGGCTATCTGGTCCCTTATAACGAGACTATGGATGAGGATTTACTTGTTTCTCAGATGGCCGACAAGATTTTATTTGCCTTAGAAAGTGATCTTGAGTCTATGCACCAGGCCTCATATGATCTGGCAAAACATTATTTGAAACCAGAAATTTTAGAAGCCTGGAGAAAGCTCTTGATAGCCATACGATAACTGTTTTGAAAAAGCTGTCTATTGGTAAACTGTAGTGACAAAAAAGTTGCTACAGTTTTTTTATCCTCCAAGCAAAATAGGCCTAATTATGGTAAAATAGAACGTATTGAAAAATCATCATTTCACGAAAGGAAGCAAGATGAAAATTACGCAAGAAGAGGTAACCCACGTTGCCAATCTTTCAAAATTGAAATTCTCTCCAGAAGAGACAGCTGAGTTTGCGACAACCTTGTCTAAAATTGTCGACATGGTGGAATTATTGGAAGAAGTGGACACAACGGGTGTTGCGCCAACAACGA
>DBFVHV010000168.1:0-2708 GCA_048524165.1 Streptococcus sp. | reverse complement strand
GAGACATCAATTCCTTCCGGCCCTGTGGATCTAGACCAGCAGTCGGTTCATCCAGCACTAAAATATCTGGTTGCATAGCTAGAATCCCTGCGATGGCAACACGTCGCATTTGTCCCCCTGATAAATCAAAAGGATTCTGTCCATGAAACTCTTCCGGGAGTCCAACTAATTTTAGACTTTCAATAGCACGTTGTTCTGCTTCTTCCTTAGAAACTCCGAAATTTTGAGGTCCAAAAGCAATATCTTCTAAAACAGTTTCTGCAAATAACTGACTTTCTGGAAATTGAAAAACTAAACCGACCTTTTTACGGATTGGCTTTATTTCCTTATTCTTGGATTGACTAGTTATAATAGTGTCATCAACTTTAACCTGACCACTAGTTGGTAAATAAAGTCCATTCAGCAACTGCATAATCGTTGATTTACCACTCCCTGTATGTCCAATAAAGGCTGTATACGAACCATCTTTTATCGTAGTTGTCATATCAAAAAGGGCACGCCCCTCAAAAGGAGTACCCGATTGATAGGTATAACTTACGTTTTCGAGAGATATTCCCATAATTGTTCTACCAATTCCTTTTCTGTCAGATAGTCTTCACAATCTATCAAACCTTGATTTTTAAGTTTCTGAGTTAGTAACGCACTAAAAGGGATATCAAGACCTAAGTCAACTAACTCTGAGCCTCTGCTAAACAGTTCACGAGGACTTGAAATGGACTCCACTTTACCTTTTTTTAAAACTAAAACACGATCACTCATCGCAACCTCATCGAGATCATGAGTAATTGATAAAACAGTCATTCCATATTGTTGACGAATAGCCTTAATAGATTGAATTAATTCCTGGCGACCTTCTGGATCAAGCATACTTGTTGCTTCATCCAAAATCAAAATAGAAGGTCTCATGGCAATAATCCCAGCAATAGCCACACGTTGTTTTTGACCTCCAGATAATCTGGCTGGTTCTCTGTCCTTAAACTCCATCATACCTACAAAAGACAATGCCTCTTGAACTCTAGAAACCATCTCTTTATAGGAAAGTCCCTTATTTTCAAGACCGAAAGCAACATCATCTTCAACAGTGGCTCCAACAAATTGATTATCTGGATTTTGAAAAACCATGCCAATTTTATCACGAATATCCCAGACATTTTCTTCTGTTAATTCTTGACCATCAACAATAATCTGCCCAGACTCTGCCACTAATAGTCCGTCAATAAGACGTGCTGTCGTGGATTTTCCAGAACCATTATGCCCTACAATGGATAACCATTCCCCACGTTTCACGTGAAACGATAAATCATTCAGAGTATAGGAGGTTTGATCTTGATTATATTTAAACTTTAAATTTTTTATTTTAATCATTTGTTTATCGTACTACTTAAAGGTGTCCTTAAATAGGAATCCTGCGCCCTTGAAATAATCATAGCCTGAGTAAATCGTAAAGAATAAAGCTATATACAGCATGATTGTCCCTACAAAATGTACGTGACACAATAATAAAATGATAGATAACATCTGAGTCACTGTTTTAATCTTACCAGGCATAGCTGCAGCGAGAACTATGCCACCGTTTTCGACTAACAAAAGACGAAGTCCTGTAACTGCCAACTCCCGACAGATGATAACTGAAACAACCCAAGCAGGTGCTTGATTAATACCTACTAACATAATAAAAGCTGACATTACCAACATTTTATCCGCTAAAGGATCTGCAAATTTCCCAAAATTAGTAACAACATGCCATTTTCGTGCCAAATAGCCATCTAAATAATCTGTAATGCTGGCAATGGCAAAAACAACTGCTGCAGCAATATGCATCACATTGCTCGACGCAAGTGATGTCATCAATAAAAAGATGGGAATTAAGACAATTCTAGCAAGTGTCAATAAGTTAGGTAAATTTTCTTTTTTAAACATTTCTTCTCGATTCTATTGGATTCTTAATGTTAGGTAGCTAGGTGTATTTTGATCTAGTTGAGATAAATCAAGTGACTCCCCATTTACCTTTAGATTAACTTTTGAAGATTGAGCGATAATAATTTGAGTTGTTTTGATTTTATCAGAAAAATCTAGAGAGTATTTTGATGTATTCGTTTTTGAAAGACGATAACTCTCTGAAGTATCTGAGTTGTCTACAGAAAACCATGTATCGCTACTATTTTCTGATAACTCGACTTCTAAAACTACTGAAGATTTTACATTGGAGAAATCAACCATTAATTGATTTCCTTGAGTTGTCGTTGTAACATTTGCCCCCGATACTGTAACCTCAGAAATGCTTCGAGACGACTTAGCTCCACCTGCAATTGATAAGTGATTAACTGTAGAGATAGTATTAGGTTTAATCACCTGAGGTTGATTAGAGAGGTGTCTAATAATAATATATCCAACCGAACAGATGATAAGCAATGAAACCGCACTCAGAATTAGTAAGGGGATATAGTTATACTTTCTTTTTTCTTCACGTTTATGTTTTGAAAAACGTGACATAGGCGTTTTAGTATCTAAAATATCTTCCTTACGTTCAACTTGTTTCTTTTCTTCTTTTACTTTTTGCTCATTTTTTTTCTGCTCTTCATACAGACGTTTTCCATCTAAATCAACCGAAGTAGCGTACTTTTCAAGTGCTTCTTGCTGAATGTCCTTTGGTAAAGCTTTAAGTTGATCCATTTCCATAGCTAGAAGATACTGCGCTTCAACTCCAG
>DBFVHV010000167.1:0-4746 GCA_048524165.1 Streptococcus sp. | reverse complement strand
CTCAATCGTTTCAAGTTCTTCTTTTAACTGTTGAAAGGCAAACATCGAAAAAGTCGCTGCAGCAATCTTGACCTTACTTCCAGGCTTTATTTCCTTCTTTAATTCATCTCCTAGACGAATACTCCGATTATCAATCTCCATTATAATCTCCTAAAATCAATTAGATAATATAATTATACCATGTAAACACTTTATTGTTTCTTCAAAGAAACAAGTTATTGTCCCATTTATCGGGACAAGTTCAATTATCTATCGCATATAGTAAAAAAACATCTATAATCTAAGATTACAGATGTTCTCTTTTCTAATCATATCTAAGAGCTTCGATAGGGTCGAGTTTTGAAGCCTTATTAGCCGGCAGGAGGCCAAAAATGATTCCTACGCTTGCTGAGAAGGCTATGCTTCCCATGGCTACGCCAAGAGAGACCGTTGCTTTAAGATCCATTGCACTCCCAATTGGTCCAACTACAAGGGCCGCAAAACCTAGACCAATCAAACCACCCAGGATGGTAAGGACCATCGATTCAATTAAAAACTGAGTCAAGATTTTACGACGTGTGGCGCCTAAAGCTTTACGAAGGCCAATCTCTCGTGTCCGCTCAGTTACCGAAACCAGCATGATATTCATAACACCAATCCCACCAACTAATAATGAAATCCCAGCAATGGCACCAACAACAGTGGTTATGGTTCCAAAGATCGTGTTGACCTGATCTAAGGCTGAACTCATATCTGCCGCCTTGTACTCTCCATTGTCATCTTGGGACAACTGGGTCAAGCGTTTAGCGGCATCCTTAGCGACACTGCTACTATTTTTCACATCAGTCACATGGAAAAAAATCTGACCAATAGGATCCGTATTATTCTCAGCTGCTAACTGGGTATTGGCCACCAGAGCTGTCCCAATTTCACCAAAGGCACCAATCGCTGTGTCTTTATTCTTATAAACACCAATCACACGATAATCGTTGTTCCCAGTAGTAACCACTTGATTAAGGGCATCCTCGTTCGTCTCAAAGAGTTTTTTAGCTACCATCTGATCAATGACAATGACGCGCGAAAAGTTTTTGTAATCATTGTCTTGCAAGGATCGTCCTGTCAACATCTCTAACTTTTTAGCTTTAAAGTAGCCCTGACTGGCACCTGTGATATTAACATTCTTCACAGTCTTTTTTTGGAGAGAGATAGAAGACGTTAGGCTGTTGGTCACAAAATAACTATCGATACCTGGCGTCTGCTTAGCCACTTGCTCTAGCCAAACTTCTTTAACCGGTTTGGTAGGTTTTGCCAAATCGGCATAAGCAGGATCTAGCTCCTCACCCTTGACTTCATAGTAGACTTGAACAGTATCCTTATCACCTGTCACACTATCGGTAACACTTTGACGCATCCCATTTCCTAGACCCATGATAAGTACTACCGCGGCAACACCAATGATAATTCCCAACATGGTCAAAAAGGACCTCATCTTGTGTGAACGGATAGAACTAAGAGCAAATTTCCAATTTTCCATTCTTCACTCCTAGTCAATCCGAACGCTATCAGTCGTATCCTGGGTAATCTCCCCATCACGGATGACAATTTTACGTCGGGCATAGTCCGCAATCTCTGGTTCATGGGTAACCATGATGATAGTCTTTCCTTCACGATTCAGCTGGGTTAAGAGCTCCATAATCTGCATCCCTGTCTTGGTATCAAGAGCACCCGTAGGCTCATCCGCCAAAATGATTGCTGGGTCATTAGATAGGGCACGCGCAATAGCCACTCTCTGCTTCTGTCCACCAGAAAGCTCTGATGGTAGGTGATGGCTACGGTCTGACAAACCGACTTTTTCCAAAAATTGTTGTGCCCTTTGTTTGCGTTCACGTGGAGATTTCCCTGCATAAATCAAGGGAAGCTCTACATTCTTTTGGGCACTTAACTTTGGCAAGAGAAAAAATTGTTGAAAGATAAAGCCAATCTGGTCATTTCGTACCTTGGCTAAGCGATTTTCGGAGAGGTCATCCACATCTTCTCCCTCAAGTTGATAGGAACCTGTAGTCGGTTGATCAAGGAGTCCGATAATATTCATGAGGGTTGATTTCCCTGAACCAGAAGGACCCATGATAGCCACAAAGTCACCTTCCTCAACTGATAAATCAATCCCCTTGAGTACCTGCAAGGACTCTTGACCATTTTTGAAAGACTTGGTGATGCCTTTTAAAACCATAAGAGCTGGCTTAGTCACTAGACTTCACCTCTTCTCCACTAGTGTCTTTTGATTTTTTGCTATCAGCATCCGTCACATCCTTTAGGGTCTCGCCATCCTTAAAGGATTTTTCGGCCTTGGTGATAACCTTTTGACCCTCTTTAAGTCCTGATGCAATTTCTTGTTGCTTGCCATCTGCATTACCAAGTTTGACCTTAACTTGCTTGATTTTCTGAGTCTCATCATCGAAAACCCAGACATAGTTGTCAGAGCCTTTCTTGCTCACAGCAGTTACAGGAACCAACAGAGCATCATCATCCTTTGTCACTTCAAGAGATACATTAAAACCTTGCTTAAGTTTGCCGATAGGACTGGTCAATTGAACCTTATATTCATACTGGGAACCTGACTGACCTGAATTGCCAGATGTCCCCGCTGACTGACTGGCATTTTGCTTAGGATAATTGGAAACGTAGCTGACTTTACCTGTCCAAGTTTGATCTGGGTATACTTTAGAAGTAATCTTAACCTTCTGACCTACTGAAATATTTGGAATGTCATATTCTGTTAAGGTCCCTTGAATCTCAAATTGGCCTTCACTTGTCACATGAACTAGGGTTTGGCTCTCTTTTGAAGCAGGGTCCACAGAGTCCGCAACTTCTACGACTGTTCCATTAACATCAGAAACAATGACTGTTTGGTTGAGAACATCCTGTGCCTTTTCTAGCTCTGATGCTGCATTAGCAATGGCATCATTATAGTCTTGCAAGGTTTGGTAATTACTTGCCTCAGTTTGCTGACGCTGTTGAGGGCTAATAGTAGCCGTCGAATCATCCTCATCCGAATCACTATTTGTTTGAGTTGAAGCCGACGGAGCTGCGCCATACTGTTGGAAATAAATACGGTCACGAACTGCCTTATTGTAGGTACGACTAGCCGTATCATAGGCTGCTTGGGCTGAGGTGCTGTCGTATTGGACCAATTGCTGACCAACGCTAACTTCCTCACCAACATAGACTGTCACAGATGCATTTCGTCCAATAGTATTGTCAAAATAAACGTACTGTTCCGATTCGGCCTTCACCATACCAGTTAGAAGAGTGGACGAGGCCAGTTGCCCCTTTGTTACCTTACTAGCCGTAGGACTTTCTGCCGCCTTATCATCTTGACCCCCTCCTCCAAAAAGGTTAAAGCCTAAAACCAAAAGGACAAGGAAGCCAATTCCTCCAATGATCCAAACTCTTTTTTTATTTTTAAATAACTTTGGACTGATTTTCTTTCGCATAAATCTCTCTTTTCTATTTGTACTACATAGATGAAACAATTGTAATACTTTTAAATTTCACTGTCAATGACCCTCTCTTAAATCCATAAAGCCATAGTGCAACTTTTGATTGGGACGAACCTGACGTTCAAAACCAAGTTCCTCAAAAATAGGGTCACGAAAATGCGCCTTGATGATAATTCTTTCTCGGCCAACACGTTTAGCCTCATCGAGCCATTCTCGCGTTAGACGACTGCCATTGGCCAGAGGTTTGATAGCATGTAGATTTTCTGATTCCTTTATGGTCTCTGAAAACATAGGATCAGCATAAATGATATCAAAAGAATCATCTGCCTGAGATTTCAAAAAGGATAAACTATCACTCTTAACAGCCTTAATAGACCGCATGGCCTTTTCAAGCTGCTTATTAGCCGTCTGATAAGTTGCCAGACCACGAGAGACCACCTGAAAAATCACTTCTTGACTCTCAAGGGCTGTCACCCTATTTCCCACTGCTGCCATCACTAGACTATCTGAAGCCAGCCCCATGGTCGTGTCAAGAATAGACTTGGGAGATTGCCCCAAAAGACTAATTAAAGCATCATGTGGAGCCTTAAGCCGAAGGACAGCCGTATCAGGATGAAAGGCCAACTCACTGGCATCTGCATTGACAAAAGACAATCTGTCCTTATATAGAAGATAAAAGGGGCCAAATCGTTCCAGACATTTGGATAAAGACAACTTGCGTCGCGGCCGATAGTCAGCTCCTAGTTCGCTAGCTAATTCTTGGGCACGCGCAATTAAGGACTCGTTTTCACGTAAAGATGTCGTAATAATCATGTTTCTAGTATAGCAGAATCTTAGGAAACAAAACCATAGTCTAAGCTTTCATTTTTAACTTCTTAGCTTACATTCGTGTAAGAAAAAAGCCCCAGCAAAGCTGAGACTCAAAACATCATTATACTATTTTAAAATATGAAATGAAACAAGAAGCTCTGGAGGAAATATAAAATAGATTTTACGAACTTAGAAAGCTTACACCGAGACTTTCCTGAGTGATAAAAACGCCTGAAGCGATTAGTTTCAGGAGTTCGGAAGTTTTGAGACATGCAGCTCAAAATTTAGTCATGGAACTTCGTAGAAGGTCGCTGACGTCCGCCATCACCCAAGGAAAGTCTCAAAAAAACTCTGTCTTCAATAAAAGCCCCAGCAAAGCTGAGACTCAATATTGTGTTTAGATAGCTTCTGTTGTAAAGCTGCGGCTTTCAAGCACACGCACCATAGCATCTGCTGT
>DBFVHV010000166.1:0-5056 GCA_048524165.1 Streptococcus sp. | reverse complement strand
CTCAGGCTCCATTCTTATCTCTGAATTTTTCCTTGTTTTTTAAGGGCAACTAAATTCTTAAGCGATATGATGATGACAGCAAGAACAATTAAAATCATTCCAACCACATCAATGGCAAAGAAGCGGTCACCCATAATTAATACGGTCAAAATGACCGATGCTACGGGTTCCACTGAAGCCAAGAGACTCCCTTTGACAGCTCCAACCATGGTCGTCCCCTTAAGGAAAATGGTGTAAGCAAAGACTGTCCCAATGAAGACCAAACCAAAAAGCGCTAAGAGATTTCCACCGGTCAAAGGAAGCTTATACTTCCAAGCTTGGATAGCAATCGGAAAGATCAAACCACCAAGCAACAGGCCTAAACCAATGACAATCAAACTGCCCCATTTTTCAATAGCCTTAGTAGGCAGTAAGATATAAAGTGCATAGGTCACCGCCGAAGAGAGGCCCCAGAACAAGCCCAGAGGCGTAATGGCCAATTCTGTCAGCTGACCATGCGTTGCGATGATAAAGGTTCCCACAATAGCCATGGTAATCGCCACTAGCTCTGCTGCCGTTGGCAACCTACGATGTTTGGCACATACAAAAGCCAGAATGAGTACTGGCGTGACATACTGCAAGACCGTCGCAGTCCCTGCATTCGTGTACTGAATGGCACTAAGATAGGCATACTGATTCAAGACCAGACCAAAGAGTGCAAATAAGGCGATACTTACTAAGGTCTTCTTATCTTTAATAGCTTGAACCAATTTGTCTGGCTGCCTAAAAAAGACCGAAGCTGTCAGTAAAATACCAGACAGAATCAAACGTAAACTCGTCAGAAGATTGACATTCACACCATGAGCCAATAGATATTGACCAGAAACTCCTGAAAATCCCCAAGCAATTCCAGCAATCAGGACCATCAGACTCCCTTTTAATTGTTTAGACATGTGTTTTCCTCGATTATAATAATGCCCATTTATTATAACACAAGGAGTCGTAAGTCAGGCGATAACTTCAGAAAAATTAAACTCTTTTTCTTGAGGAATTTTCAAGCCACCAACCTACAATCCAGCCAAGGACTAAAAGATAATTCTCAAAAGCTCCAACAGCATTGACCGAGTGATGGTATTGAAGATAGCCAAGGAAATGATTAGTTCCAATCCCAAGGCCTCCAATAATCAAAGCTATCAGTGCAGCTCTCAAATAAAACCAATCATACTTGACATTGACAGCAATCAGGATGACCAGAACCGCTACATTCCAAATACCAATCTCCCTCTGCCATCCGACAGAAATACCGTACCCCGAATGACTTCCCATATAAGTTGGGAAGAATAGCTGCAAAATAATAGCACCAGTCATGGCGAGGATGACGAGGATAAATAAGACTCTTAAAAATTTGTTCATGGGATTGCTCCTGCTTATAAGATACGTAATTGAATATCACTAGTATAACAAAAAAAGACCTCAACTAACGTTGAGATCCTTAATTAAAAATTAAGCTTCTTGTTCTTCTTTAAACAATTTCTTATCGTAAACACGAATGAATGGGAAATAAACAAGGAAGGCAGCAACAGCACAGACAAGAGCAACTAGGACCGCACGGAGATCTGCAGTTCCTAAGAAGGCTCCGATTCCCACTGGCGTTGGCCACGGAACCTGTGCAATAACAGGATTAATCAAATGTAATGCATTAACAAAGTAGTAAATAGTAGCTGTAACCATTGGCGCTAAGATAAATGGAATTGCTAGTGCTGGATTATAGATAATTGGCAAACCAAAAATCAATGGTTCATTAATGTTGAACAAGGCTGGAACAACTGAGGCACGTCCAATCGCTTTAAGTTGCTCTGACTTGGCAGCAAAAGCAATGTAGAGACACAGACCAAGAGTTGCACCTGATCCACCCGCGATAACAAACATGTTAGAAAATTCACCAGCTACAGCATAGTGCCCACCAGCAGCATTTTCTGCCATGTTAGCAAGTGCGATAGGGTTAACGAAAGCAAAGATAATGTTAGCGCCATGAATCCCTACAATCCAGAGAAGTTGAGTTAAAAGATAAATAATCATTAATCCAATCCATGAGTTAGTCAGGTTAGCAACAAACCCAAATGGAATAGCAATAACTTTAAAGATGTCAGTTCCCAACGCCACAAGTGCACCGTTAATAAAGATAACTACAAATGCAACGACGAAGCCTGGAATCAAGGCTGTAAAGCCACGAGAAACCCCTTCTGGAACGGCTTCAGGCATTTTAATAACCCAATTACGTTTTACACATGTACGATAAATAAGGACTGTCACAATAGCCATGATAATAGCTGTGAAAATACCAGTAGTACCAAAACGAGTAACTCCATTGCCCATTGCCCAACCGTCAACAACGACTGCACCTTCTTTAAGGCTACCTACAGCTTTCATCATTCCACCGTCAAAAATGATTTGTGGAACTGTCATAATGAAAGCCATAAGCGCAAGAAGAGCACCGTTAAGAGGATTCATATTTAGTTCTTCTTCTTCTGCATAGATTTTAGTTAACTCGTAAGCAAGTGAGAGAACAAAGTAAAGTGATAGAGAACCCATTGTAGCATAGTTAGCAACCATGTAGAGAGAAGTAAACTTATCAAATGAAGCTGAGAAAATATCAGCTACAATTGGCCAGAATGAGAAAGCTTGTGGCAGAATACTGAATACCAAGAACATTGATCCAACAATCGTAAATGGTACAGCTGCCATACCGGCTGCGGTAATAGCACGTACAACTTTAAACTGAGCAAGTTTACCCATTGGTCCCATGACGTGATTTTCAAGGAAACCAAACAATCCATTTTGTTGATCCATAATCGGACCTCCTTAATAATTATATATATTTCAATAGCAATCCTTTTAAAAGGTGTTATAAGGTTACAGAACTCTTTTCTAACTGGATAAAGCGTTGATAAGCCTTATCTTTACGTTCATATATTTCTTGAATTCTTTTAAGATTTAGCAAGCAAAGGCCCAATCCTAGTAAAAGAATAACAAAGACGAAGAAACGTGCAGCTTGATTATTTTCAAAAATCGGGAAAAGAGTTGTGAACCAACTTGTCCAAGTTAGAACAAGTAGGCCCATCTGAATAACTGCCTGAGAGCGAACAAACATCCGAGTCACCTTCAAACGTTCATCACGCTTGCCATACAATCGAAACTGCTCAACAGTAGCCAAAATCGCTAACACAATTAATGTGATAGGGAGAACAATGACAAAAGAAGGACGAATAAATTGATTCAAAAGCCAATAAATATTGCCAAAAAAGAAAAGTGCTATTGTATAACGTAAAAGAAGATAGCGGTTAAAGAAAGTGTTTTTCAATGCTGTCTCCCGACGTTGACGCTCGATTTCTAGTTGTTCTTTTTTTGTCATTGTCTTCCTCCTTGTTTAACTATATCTGTTTAGCCAACCTTTCTATGAAGAACCAGCATTTCTTTTGCTACTTCCAATAGAGTCATTGTAGTCATTAAATGGTCTTGAGCATGCACCATGATAATTTCAATCTTAATCTCTACACCACTGGCATAGTCTTGCAAAAGTTTTGTTTGTGCATGGTGTGCTTCTAAAATTTCTTCATTTGAATGGTCTAACTTAGCTTCTGCTTCGTCAAAACGACCTTCTCGCATATCTGCAAACGCTTCATGAATTTCTGTTCTAGCAGTACCTGAATGAAGAATGATTTCAAAGGCTGCAACCTGTAGTTCTTCTTGATTCATATGAACCTCCTATGTTATTTTTTCAAATATTGTAATAAACTCATCAAAATCCTTGCATTTGATTAATTGCTTTTGTAAATCATCATTTTCTGTTAAAGAAACAATTTTTGTTGTCACATCCGCTAATCCTTCATTTCCATATTTAGATGGTGATAAAAGAAAAACAAGTTGAACATCTGAACCTTGATTATCCCATGATAAAGGCTCTTGGCAGATAGCAACTGAGACCTTCACTTCTTTTCCCAAAGGCCTAATTGGGTGAGGAACTGCAATTTTTTCGGAAAAGACTACTGAGCTTAATTCCTCACGCTGTTTTATGTCATAGAGTAAAGACTGCTTAAAGTCATCCGGTTCACCGACAGATAGACCTTCAGCCATTGCTTCCAATAGTCGTGTTTTATCGCATCTCGTCCACACAAAGAAGTTATCTTGGCTAAAGTATTGTTTTAAATTATCATCTTCAATACGGGCTACTTCTGAACGTTTCCGAATTCTTGAGACTTGCATCTGATTCATAGCATGACGAATCTGTGATATTTCCTCAGATTTAAGAAAGACACTTACCGTAAAAACTGGTATATGAAAGTAAAGGTTCGATAAATCAACAGCCGATACAATAAAATCAATACCGTCTATCTTTTCTTGGTTCAACTCATAGTAACCTATGACATCAACAACATCTATACGATTTCCAAGCTCAGACTCAAGACGATTTCGAAGCATTTGAGCAGCCCCAAATCCTGTCGCACAAATTGCCAATACTGAAAATTTATGATTTTCTTTTCGACGTTCGATAGCAGCCAAGAAATGAAGACAGATATAAACTATTTCATCGTCGGAGATAGTAGCTTGTGAAAAAGCTTCCATGTTCGCAAGAATTTCCTTAGTCAAGAAGAATACATCACTATAATTCTGTTTAACCTCATCAACTAATGGATTATTAAGATTAATCCGACTTGCTAAACGCACCTGCAAGGTCATCAAGTGGGTTATAAGACTCTCAATGAGTTGAAAATCTGAAGAAAAGTGGTATATATCATCTAATCCTAACGTTTTAAAAGTTTGGACCAAAGAATCTTTTAGTGCCTCTTTAGAAAAATCTGTTTGATAGTTTTGAGGTAACTGACTTTTTGCTAACAGATGTAGAGTAATATAGTCGACCTCTTGAACTGGAAATTCCTGATTGGTTACCTCACTTACTCTTGAAAGAATCTTCTTAGCAACCTGGTGTTCGATGTCATTCTCTGTCATCTGAGAATCTAAGTTACTAATTTCAAAACCAGACTTGATACGGACTATTGCTAAAGCTATATGAACAACT
>DBFVHV010000165.1:0-3720 GCA_048524165.1 Streptococcus sp. | reverse complement strand
GCCAAAGGACAACCCATAGTCGTCAAGGTCATATCGATTTCAGTATAGCCGTCTTGTTGGAAACGGATATCGTAAATGAGGCCTAGGTTGACAATATCAATCCCCAACTCTGGGTCAATGACCATTTCTAAGGCTTCCAAGATACGGTCTTTGATTTTTTCAATTTCTTCTTCAGTGTATTTTACTTCAGACATAGCTTTTCCTCCAAAATCAGGGCCTAACAATCAGGCCCCTTCCATTTACTATCTTAGTCTTCAATAAAGTCTTTTAGTTGTTTGCTGCGGCTTGGATGGCGCAATTTACGAAGGGCTTTAGCTTCGATCTGACGAATACGTTCACGAGTAACGTTGAAGACTTTACCAACATCTTCCAAGGTACGCATCTTACCATCATCAAGACCGAAACGGAGACGAAGAACATTTTCTTCACGGTCTGTAAGGGTATCAAGCACTTCATCCAATTGTTCACGAAGAACGACACGAGTTGTGTAATCTACTGGATTTTCGATAACTTCATCTTCGATAAAATCACCCAAATGGCTGTCATCCTCTTCACCGATAGGTGTTTCAAGTGAGACTGGTTCTTGAGCAATCTTAAGGATTTCACGAACCTTATCTGGTGTCATATCCATACGCTCAGCAATTTGCTCAGGTGTTGGGTCTTGTCCCAACTCTTGCAAGAGGTTACGTTGCTCACGTACCAATTTATTGATGGTTTCAACCATGTGTACTGGGATACGGATCGTACGTGCTTGGTCTGCGATGGCACGTGTGATTGCTTGACGAATCCACCATGTCGCATAAGTTGAGAATTTGAAACCTTTAGAGTAGTCAAATTTATCAACGGCTTTCATAAGCCCCATGTTACCCTCTTGAATCAAGTCCAAGAACTGCATGCCACGTCCAACATAGCGTTTAGCGATTGAGACTACCAAACGAAGGTTAGCTTCTGCCAAACGTTGTTTAGCTTCCAAGTCACCATTTTCAACAGCGATAGCCAATTCTTTTTCCTCTTCGTTACTCAAGAGAGGCACTACCCCAATCTCTTTGAGATACATACGAACAGGGTCATTGACCTTAGCTGAGTTTGAACCAAGAAGCTCCTCGTCTGTAAGCTCTTCTGGTTTTGGTGCCTCAACAACATACTTAGATGAAGGATTTCCATCTTTATCAGTGATAGAGATACCACCATCTGTCAAACGTTCCAAAAGGTCATCAATCCCATCAGCATCTAAAACAAATGGGATAACTAGTTTTTCTGTGACTTCATCATCAATTGCTGTACCAGCTTTTTTGTGGTTACGAATGAAATCAGCGACTTGAACGTTAAATGCTGTATTTTGTTTTTTCTTTGCCATGTGTTACTCCATATCTCGTTTTTGGGCGATGAGCATTTGCAGGGCTTCCACCGCTGCATCCACATCACCGTGGTTACTTGATTCTCTTATTTGTTTACTTTGCTTACGGAAGTCCTGTTCCCTCAGAAAATGATTTCTACGCTCTTCAATAGCCTGGACTTCCTCTAAATTGGTTTCAGGTGGCAAAATCTCCTCTAAAACCTGATAATAGGCTGTTTGCACCTCTTGAGAAAGTACAGACAAAGCTACCGTATCAATTTGACCGTTTTGCTTCAAAATCTGAAAGAGTTCTTCTAACTCAGGTGTTTGGAAGAAAAAGTCATCCCGCATACGATAGTCGTTTAAAATCATAGGATGATTAAGCATGCGATGGAAGAGTTGATTTTCCGCGCGACGAAGACCTGTAATCTTAGGTGTAGAAGGTAGTTTGACCGTCCCTCTAAATCCTGATGCTGAAGACTCATAAGCACTATTACTAGCAGCTGATAATTGAGCCGTCTGCTGATTTCTCATGGTCAACCGTTCGTTATTGACCGCTTGCTCGACTTGGAAAAAATCAAAGTCTGGTAAAAGGTCAGCCACCTTAGAAATGTAGGAATTTTGTGCCGTGACAGAAGGATACTTAGCAATAATCTTTGCAATCTGCTCGACATAGGCAATCTCCGCTTGAAGGTTATCTACATTAGCAGGCTTGAGCTGTCCAATCCAAAATTCCACATCTGAAATACGGGACTCGACCAAGAGTTTACCCAAAGCCTCTTCGGATGTTTTCTGTAGATATTCATCAGGGTCCATATTGTCAGGAATTTTAACAATATCAACTTGAAAATCCGATAACAGTTCCAGAGACTTGGCAATCGCATTTTGTCCAGCCTTATCACCATCATAGGTTAGAACAATTTTTTTAGTTAGTTTGCGAAGACGATTGACATGTTCAGGAGTCAGAGCCGTTCCCATAGAAGCCACTGCATTCACATGCCCAGCTCTATAGGCAGCAATAACATCCATGAACCCCTCCATCAGATAAACCTCATGTGTCTTCTGTATCACTGGTTTAGCTTGATCCAAGTGGTAAAGTTCGTAGGACTTATTGAAAATACGGGTAGCTCTTGTATTTTTGTACTTAGCTTGCCCCTTCTCTATATCTTCCTTAGTCCAAACACGTCCTGAAAAACCGATTGTTTTTCCAAACTCATTTTTGAGCGGAAACATGATTCGATTTTTAAAAGTGTCGAAAATGTGATTGTTTTCAGAAAGATTAAAAAGACCTGATTCTGTCAGTACCTCTTCGTCATATTTTTTTGAAACTGACTGGTAGAGGTAGTCTGGTTCGTCAGGGGATAGACCAATCTGAAAGGCCTTGAGTAACTCATCAGTCATCCCACGCTCATAGAGGTAGGCACGCGCTGCTTCTCCTATCTTAGTCGTCATGAGGACAGCATGGTAAAACTTAAGCGCATCCTCATGAAGGTCATAAAAAGCTTGATTAGGAGAATTTTGCTGCTGGGCTTGTCTTGGCGCATCTATACTAACTGCGATACCTAGCCGATCTGCCAGAACCTTGACACTTTCTTGAAAAGAAATCTGACGATATTCCTCTAAAAATTTGAAGACATCGCCAGACTTGCCACAACCAAAGCAATGGTAAAACTGCCTATCCTCAATAACGTTGAATGAGGGAGTTTTTTCCTTATGGAAGGGGCATAGACCAAGGTAATTACGACCTGCGCGATTAAGGCTGACAACTTCACCAATCACGTCGACGATATTGGTACTACTCTTAATATCTTCTATTAAAGCTTTATCAATTACCATCTAATCGCCCCCTATCTTACCATAATTGCATTACCCCTAATTATAACATGATGAAAAATGAAAGTAAAATAAAATCGATTTTTCATGAGCAAATCTCTTGTCAAGATTTACAAAATCAGATAAACTATTAAAAGTAAATAAAAGAAAGGATTCATTGTCAAAATGATTAAAGAACTTAAAGACTTTTTGTTCAAGGGTAACGTCCTTGACCTTGCTGTAGCCGTTGTTATGGGGGCTGCTTTCAACGCCATCATCACTTCACTTGTTGGTGATATCATCACACCACTTATCCTTAACCCAGTTGTTAAGGCTGCTAACGTTGAGAACCTCTCTAAATTGTCATGGAACGGTATCGCATACGGTAGCTTCTTGAGCGCAGTTATCAACTTCATCATCGTTGGTACTACTCTCTTCTTCGTTGTTAAAGCTGCTAGCAAAGCAACTGCTCTTAGCAAAAAAGAAGCTGAGGATGCTGCTGAAGCAGCAGGTCCATCACAAGAAGAATTGCTTACTGAAATCCGCGATCTTCTTGCAAACAAATAATTTTT
>DBFVHV010000164.1:0-1899 GCA_048524165.1 Streptococcus sp. | reverse complement strand
TTGGTTCTCCTAGATATCATGTTACCGGGTAAGGGTGGCGAAGAAGTGCTTAAGTTTATCAGGCAAAGAAGCTCTGTTCCTGTCATTATGCTGACAGCCTTGGGTGACAAGCACTTGATTAGCCAGTACTTACTTGATGGTGCAAATGATTATATCGTTAAGCCCTTTGATCTTGAAGAAGTTTATGCGCGTGTCTCGGTTCAACTACGTGAACACAGCAAGGGAAGTAGTAAGCCTGATAACATCTATCAAGTCAAAAATATCACGATAAACCCAGACAGTTTTGAAGTCTCCTGTCAGGGAAAAGTCATTCGTTTGGGTAAGAAAGAGTTTCAAATTTTCCACACACTCCTTCAAAATCCAAAGAAAATTTTTACTAAAGAGGACCTTTATGAGACGGTTTGGGAAGCCCCTTATCTATCATGTGATAATACATTGAATGCACAGTTGAGTAATCTACGTAAGAAACTAGCCCAAGTGGATGCGGGTACGGAGTATATCGAAACGATTTGGGGCTTAGGTGTGCGACTTAAAGGAGAAGACTGATGAAAGGACTGCTTATTGTATTGATAGGACTTCTTCTGGGAGCGACTACCTGTCTAGTTCGTTACTATTTGGCTGTAAAATCTCTCTCAAAGCAGATTGAAGAAAAGCTAGTTGAAGAAAGCCATCGACGAATTACTCTGAAAAACCAGCCAAAATCATTGGTTACCCTAACGAATCGGATTGAGTCTCTCTTTACCCAAATTGAAAAGACTAAGCTTGTCGCTCTCCAAGAAAAGAAAACCATGGACATGGCTATCAGTAATATTGCCCATGATATACGAACACCACTGACAGTAGCGAGCGGCTATGCTCAGCAAAGTCTTCGAAGTAGTAGTGAAGATGACATGGCTATGGAGAAGATTTCTAAAAATCTACTGACTGTTTCAAAGCGTTTGGAAGCCTTGTTGGAATATCGACGATTAACAGAGGGGGCCATCCAACCACAATTTCAAGATGTGGACTTTTCTCAACTTGTGGTTAAGTCTATCCTGCCTTACTATGACATGTTTCAGGAGACAGGGATTACACTAGATATTCAAGTAACCCCTGATATCCAATGCGAAATGGATGCTGATATTTTTGAACGTCTATTTCAGAATATTATCAGTAACGTTCTGAAACATGGTAAGACTCAAGCTCAACTGACATTGCAGAAAAAGGACGATGGCATTTATTTGTCAGTTAGTAATATGGTCCAACAGCCGATACAGCATCTGGACCAACTAACGACCCGCTTTTATTCTGAAAACCTGTCAGATACCGAGGATTCCTCTGGACTTGGACTTTATATTACCGAACACTTAGTCCAAGTCTTAGCGGGTGAGTTGCATTTGGACTATGAGAATGAATGGTTCTATTTAACAGTGAGGTTAAAATAATTTCGAAAAACAACTCAACTACCGATTTGATTTAGCAAAAAATCTTTGATTCTAGAATTCTTTTAAAATATAGAAAGTAACATTATTCATACTGCTTTTCTTGATTCTATTTGCTTTCAGTGATAGAATAAAAATATTGAGAGGATATCGTAGGATGACTGGTAACAGAGCGTTCAAAGGTACCAACTTCTGGTACGGGTGCGGTGCTACCTTCAGCTTCAGGTTGTAAAGAACCCTTACTGACATTGGTCCTCTTTTTTAGTTGTCGTCAACTTTTGTTGGTGACTTTTTTATATTTTAGATTTTGAAAGAATCCATAAATTTATACAAACTCTCGTAAATAAAATAGATATCTTCATAGATATCTTCAGAGTAAAAAACACTTCTACATCAAAAATATGATTTGTTTCGCACCTCCGGAGAGAAACGGATTTGAAGTCATATAAGAAAAATAACATCGCGCGCGTGCACGATG
>DBFVHV010000163.1:0-3251 GCA_048524165.1 Streptococcus sp. | reverse complement strand
TTTAAAACAAAGAAAAAGCCCATAATAACAGGCTCTTCGATACAATAATCTTAAAATTAAAGCATTTTGTTGTAGAATTCAACGACAAGTGCTTCGTTGATTTCTGGGTTGATTTCATCACGTTCTGGAAGACGTGTCAATGAACCTTCAAGTTTTTCAGCATCAAATGATACGAATGCTGGACGTCCGATAGTAGCTTCTACCGCTTCAAGGATAGCAGGAACTTTAGCTGACTTTTCACGAACTGAGATTACTTGACCAACTTCAACGCGGTATGATGGGATATCAACACGTTTACCGTCAACAAGGATGTGACCGTGGTTTACAAATTGACGTGCTTGACGACGAGTTGTTGCAAGACCAAGACGGTAAACAACGTTGTCAAGACGACGTTCCAAAAGAACCATAAAGTTGAAACCAAGTGTTCCACCTTTAACTTTAGTAGCTTGTACGAACAAGTTACGGAATTGTTTTTCACCCAAACCATATGAGAAACGAAGTTTTTGTTTTTCAGCCAATTGCAAACCGTACTCTGAAAGTTTTGAACGGTTATTTGGGCCGTGTTGACCTGGTACGTAGTTACGACGTGCCAATTCTTTACCTGTGCCTGTAAGTGAGAAACCAAGGCGACGTGATTGTTTCCATGATGGACCTGTATAACGTGACATTAATAATGTCCTCCTATAAAAAATATTTTTAGGAAATAACGTTTTAGATAAACCTGATTCGTTCAGAAAGACTTCGCCCAAACAGCAAAGGTTACTTTTCTAGCCGACTTCCTGTTGACGAGCTTCATTTTATCCTGCTATTATTTCACATACTTGACTATTTTACCACGAAAAAAAGCCCAAGTAAAGGCTTTTTCTTATTTATTTTCGATTTCAGCTTGTTCCTCAGGACTCAAATAACGAATGAGAGTCTTTTCAGTCAAAATATCTGAATAAGTATAAGATTCAACATAATTATTATTAATAGCGCCAGCTTGAGAACTGAAGTCCTGATACTCAACAATAAACAATGATGGATAGACTTCTGTCAAACGACCAATCTTATTCTTTTCACGTTTACGTCCATTCTCTAGAGTCAATTCTACCAACTGACCTTCATGAGCTTTAATAGCTTCCTTTATATTTTTCATTTTAGCAACATCTGCAAATGCGTCACTCATATATATCTCCTTAAATCTGAAAGTTACGATTCCTCAAACTGAGCAATCGATGAAAATTTATTATATTCTTTTTGGAATAGTAACTTGACTGTTCCACGCGCACCAGCACGGTTTTTTTCTAGGATAACTTCGATTGTATTATCTTCAATCGCATTCTCTGATTCTTCATTCTCTTTTCGGTAGTAATCATCACGATATAAGAAAGCTACAATGTCTGCATCCTGCTCAATAGATCCTGACTCACGGATATCAGACAAGACTGGACGTTTATCCTGACGTTGTTCAACCCCACGAGATAACTGACTCAAGGCAATTACAGGAACTTTGAGCTCCTTGGCTAAGATTTTTAACTGTCTTGAAATATCTGAGACCTCTTGTTGGCGATTTTCTGGTCGCGTCCCTGTAATCAACTGCAAATAGTCAATCACAATAAGACCGAGACCACCCTCTACTTCTTGTGACAATTTACGGGACCGTGCACGAATCTCAGTAATCTTTATACCAGGGGTATCATCTATGTAAATAGGTGCCTCAGCCAGTGCCCCTTGAGCAATCATAACATTATTCCAATCTTGCTCTGTCAATTGACCTGTACGTAAAGCATGGGAATCAATCATACCTTCGGCTGCTAACATACGATCAACCAAGCTTTCTGCACCCATCTCTAGTGAAAAGATTGCAACAGCTTTATTTTGCTTGGTGCCAACATTCTGAGCAATATTCAACACAAAGGCTGTTTTACCAACAGCGGGACGAGCTGCTAAAATAATTAATTGGTCCGGGTGTAAACCTGTTGTAATCTTGTCAAGGTCACGGAAACCTGTCGGTAATCCAGTAACATCTGATGTTTGCTGTGAACGCATCTCCAAAGTATTAAAATTGACATCAAGAACTTCAGATATTTTGCGGAAACCACTACGATTGCTATGCTCTGAAACATCAACTAAGGCTTTCTCAGCATTTGCAATAATTTCATCAGATTCAGTTGCGCCCTCATATGCTTGATTGACAGTTTCTGTCAACCTATTTATAATACGGCGAAGCATGGCTTTCTCAGCCACAATCTTAGCATAGTACTCAGCATTTGCGGATGTTGGAACACTGTTGACCAAATCTACAAGATAAGAAATACCCCCTATGTTTTGGAGGTCATCTTGGTCGTCTAGAATAGTACGTACTGTCGTGGCATCAATGGCATCATTTCGATCCGACAGCGTTACCATTGCTTTAAAAATGACACGATGGGAATACTTGTAAAAGTCATCTGCTTCGATAAACTCTCGAACCGTAATTAACTTTTCCGGGTTAATGAAAATAGCCCCCAAAACAGACTGTTCCGCTACTAAATCATGAGGTTGCACTCGTAATTCTTGAGCTTCTGCCACAATTATTCCCTCCTTTACAAGATTTACTTATAGTGTCAACGAATTACTCAGCACTATTTTTGATGTTAAGCTTAATTTGTGCACTCACTTCTTTATGAAGCTTTACAGGAACCTCAATCAAACCAATCGCTCGAATAGGATGTTCAAGTTCAATATGACGTTTATCAATCTTGATTCCAAACTGTTTCTGAAGTCCTTCCGCAATCTTTTTAGCTGTAATTGAACCAAATGTACGACCATCTGGTCCAACCTTCTCAGTAAATTGAAGACGATTTTCTTCTTTCTCAAGTTGTTCTTTAACGCGTTTTGCTTCAGCTAACAACTCTGCAGCATGCTTTTCTTCTGATTTTTGTTTTCCTTTCAACTCCCCGATAGCTTGGTTTGTTGCTTCTTTAGCAAGATTCTTTTTAATCAAGAAGTTTTGAGCATAACCTGATGGTACTTCTTTAATTTCGCCTTTTTTACCTTTACCTTTAACGTCTTGTAAGAAAATAACTTTCATTTTAGTCCTCCTTGGGAGCCAATTCTCCCATAATAGTTTCAATCAATTTATTTTTTGCTTGAGCAACACTACAGTCTCGCAATTGACAGGCCGCTAAGTTGAAATGGCCTCCACCACCCATTTTCTCCATAATACGTTGTACATTAATCGTTTTATGGCTTCGAGCAGATATATTCACAGTAGAATCACTGGTCCT
>DBFVHV010000162.1:0-2821 GCA_048524165.1 Streptococcus sp. | reverse complement strand
CTAATACTGAATATGAATATCAAGGAGAACATGACAATTACGTTGCTGCCTTTGGTGGCGCAATGACCATCCCAGAGATGCAAGAATATTCTCTAGTTTATTCTGAGAATACGCCTGCCTATGCATTGGCAGAACGTCTTGGCGGTATGGAAAAATTCTATGGCATGCTTGATAAATACGGTAAGTCAAAAGGTGAAGTTAAAACTATTCAAATGCATGGTAATAAGACAACAACGGATTATTACATCCAAGTCTTGGATTACCTTTGGAAACACCAAGAGAATTATAAGGATATTCTCTACTATATCGGTGAGTCTTTCCCAAATGAATACTACAAAACTTATCTTCCTGGTTTAACCATCTATCAAAAACCAGGTTACGTTCGTGAAGCACTTAACGTTGATGCTATTGTCATGGAAGAAACACCTTATATGGTAGCAATCTATACTCGTTACCTCGGTGGATCAACTGAAGAATCAGATGAAATCAGTGGTTGGGGTCTTCAACAATTGGGAATGCTCTCTTATGTTATTAATGAGTGGCACCGTGTCAATATGAATTAATACTGAAAAAAGCCGAAATAATCGGCTTTTTTTCTGTACTATTACATGAAGGTGAGAAGTAGAACACTCGCAAAGAGAAATGGAACAAAAGCGACTGTTTCATTAGGATTTCTACGTACTAGGAAGTAGGTAAGCCCAAATAGGCAAGCTAGTTCAATAGCTAATAGTATTTTGGAAAATGGAAAAATGAGGGAGACACTGGCTAAATAGAGAAAATCACCTTCACCGATATTTAAACGTTTGATATATGAGAGAGCGGCTAAACTTATTCCCAAGGTAAAAGTGAGGTAGTAGTTTCCCAAACAAAGGAGAGGTAGTGTTCCAAGAATCCAAATTAGAAGGGGATATGATTTATTTTTTAAATCAAAAATAGCTACACAAAGACTGAAAAGTAGCAAATAGGTTTTTCCAAAATCTAGGTAGCCATAGAAATAAAGAAGAAGTGTTCCGCCACAAAACAATTCGATGAAGAGGTAACGGTATGGGATAGAGCTTTGGCATAACCGACATCTGAATCTTAAGAAAAGTTGCGATAAGATAGGAATCATCTCGAAAAAACGTAACTGATTCCCACACTGACTGCAGTGGCTCCTGGGAAAAATAATCGACTTCTCAGGAAAACGATCACAAATCAATCCAATAAACGAGCCTAAAGAGGCGCCAAGAAAAAAATATAAAATACTAAGCATACCTAACTATTCGAAAAAAGACAGAAAAAGCATTTTACTTGCATATTATTTATAAATATTCTAAAATATAAGTGTAAACAATAATGATTCTAAATAAGGAGAAAGAATATGACAGATTCAATTAAAGAAACAATCAATGAAACAGTTAACCATCAAGCAGAGACACCAACAAACACAAAAACCAAAGCAGTATTAAATCAAGCAGTTGCTGATTTGTCTGTAGCAGCTTCTATTGTGCATCAAGTTCATTGGTATATGCGTGGTCCTGGTTTCCTTTATCTTCACCCAAAAATGGATGAATTAATGGATAGTTTGAATGCCCATCTTGATGTCATCAGTGAGCGTTTGATTACCATTGGTGGTGAACCATACTCAACTTTGGTAGAGTTTTCATCTAATTCAGGTTTGACTGAAACTACTGGTACATTTGATAAATCAATGTCTGATCAAATTCAGTTATTGGTGGATACATACAAATACTTGTCTGTCTTGTTCCAAGTTGGTTTGGATATCACAGATGAAGAAGGAGATGCTCCTTCAAATGATATCTTTACAGCAGCAAAATCAGAAATTGATAAGACAATCTGGATGTTGACTGCAGAACTTGGACAAGCACCAGGCTTGAAATAAGCAAATTTTGAGTTAAGATGATTGTCAAGAGTTCCTCTAAAAGTGTATAATAGACACAAAATACTTTTAGAAGAAGGGAGGAGGCGATATGTCTGAGCATCGACGTAGTCTAGGCGTTTATGAAGATGTTTTGAGTCAGTTAAAAGCTAAAGGGATTCGATTAACCGAATCTCGTAAAGCTGTTATCCGCTATTTGATGATGTCCGATCAACATCCTAGCGCTGATGTGATATATTATGACCTTCTCCCTGATAATCCGGGCATGAGTTTGGCGACGGTCTATAACAACTTGAAAGTGTTGGTTGAAGAAGGAATTGTCTCTGAAATTAAGGTTAATAATGATAATACAACCTATTATGATTTTATGGGACATGACCACTTAAACATTGTTTGTGAAAAATGTGGTCAAATTACGGATTTAGACTTACCGATTCCGTCTTTCAAAGAGGAGGTAGAATCGCAAACAGGATTTCGCATCACTCGTGAGCAGATGATCTTGCATGGTATTTGTCCGAATTGTCAATAGATAAGAGCCTAAGTCAAATAGACTTGGGTCTTTTTTTCTAGTTACATGATAATCTGTAAAGGTTTTCAAAATCATCTTGTCATGTCTTAAGCTTTTTGCTAAAATATTTTTATGAAAACATTATATGACGTTCAACAGTTGTTGAAGCAGTTTGGCATAGTAGTTTACTTAGGTAAAAGGCTCTATGATATCGAGATGATGAAGATTGAATTAGAAGCTCTTTATCAGAATGGTTTGATAGATAAGGAAAACTATCTTACTGCTGAAATGATTTTACGACGTGAACATCGCATTGAAATGGAGAAAGAAAATGGGTAAAAAACTCTTAGGAATTGACCTTGGTGGAACAACTGTTAAGTTTGGTATTTTGACTTCGGAAGGTGAAGTGCAAGAAAAATGGGCAATTGAAACAA
>DBFVHV010000161.1:0-3085 GCA_048524165.1 Streptococcus sp. | reverse complement strand
AAAGCCATATAAACAGGGTCCCACCAAGTTCGGTGTGGAGCCACCAAGATATAGTTCTCGTCCTTACTCAATAACTTGTCACGATTGTGATAATGGGCATTGCCATTAATAATCCATAGAAGGAAGACAACAAGCCCACGTAAATAAGCGTAAAACACGTTTTTACCTCTTTTTCTACAATTTTTTAACTATTATACCAAAAAAAGGAGCGCTTTTTCATCGAATTTCTTAGTAAAACAATTGAAAATGTGGTGGCACTTTCTAATAGTTTGAGCTATAATGTAACTATGAAAAAAAGTACTGAGATTATAGGGAAAAACAGAAAGGCACTTAATCTTTGCCTCATTATTGCTAACTTGGCCGTACTGGCTATCCTAGGCTTTGCCTTGTCACAACGCCACAGCTCTAAAGCTGAACAAGTAGCACAGACTGAAAAAACTGAACAAGTAGCTAACGGAGCAAGTTCTTCTTCAGAACAAGCTAAAGAAGACGATAAAACACAACTCAAAAAAGGTAGTAACCATAGCATTGAAGCCTCTGATTATGCCTACGACGTTACTGCTGTTAATAACACTATCCGAGGTGTATCTCAAGATGTTGACGATAAGGTTGTCTTTTTAACCTTCGATGATGGGATTGATCCTACTTTGACACCAAAAGTCATGGATATCTTGAAAGAATACGGTGTTCATGCCACATTCTTCCACATTGGGAATACCATTAGTCAAGAAAATGCGAACATCCTCAAACGCCAAATTACAGAGGGACACGCTATTGCTAACCATAGCCTTAGCCACAACTTTAACCTACTTTATCCTGGGCGCGTTCCAAATCAAAGTCAAATTGTTTCTGAAGTTGACCAAACCAATGCCAATTTCCAAGCCATCCTAGGTAAAGACTTTAAAACAAGAATTTTCCGTTATCCTGGTGGTCATATGTCATGGCAGGGATTGGAGGCAACTGACCAAGCTCTCGCTAATCAAGGAATCCAATGGATTGACTGGAACATGCTCTGTGGAGATGCAGAACCAGCCGCTGTTCGCCCAACCACATCTGAAACTATGATGGCCTACTTGGACGGTTCTCAACGGTATTTCCCTGAAAGTCATGTTAAGGTTGTCCTTATGCATGACACTGCTGGTAAAGAGCTTACTGTTCAAACCCTTCCACAAATTATCGAATATTACAAAAATCAAGGTTACACCTTTGGTGTCCTAGAGTAAGCACTCACAACAGTTCCTTTGGGAGCTGTTTTTTGTTACAATAAAAACTATGACAAATCCAATTTTAAAAGATGGAGAACGCATTGACCAGCTCTTCTCCACAGATGTGAAAATCATTCAAAATAAGGAGGTCTTCAGCTATTCTATTGACAGTGTCCTCCTCTCTCGCTTCCCAAAAATTCCAAAGAAGGGATTAATCGTCGACCTCTGTTCGGGAAATGGTGCCGTTGGCCTCTTTGCTAGTACACGCACTGAGGCACCAATTACCTTGGTTGAGCTACAAGAACGCCTGGCTGACATGGCCAAACGTTCCGTCACTCTCAACCAACTAGAGGACCAGGTGTCCGTTGTCAATGACGACCTAAAAAATTTGCTTGACCATGCCCCACGATCTCAGGTGGACCTTATCCTCTGTAACCCTCCCTACTTTAAGGCGACAGAAACGTCTAAGAAGAATCTGTCAGAGCATTACCTCTTGGCCCGTCACGAAATCACGACGAATTTGGAAGAAATTTGCCAGGTCGCACGCCATGCCCTCAAATCTAATGGACGTATTGCCATGGTGCATCGCCCTGACCGCTTTTTGGATATCATCGACACCATGCGCCAGTATAATCTGGCACCTAAACGCATCCAGTTTATCTATCCTAAGATGGGACGTGAGGCTAACATGCTCCTGATTGAAGCTATAAAAGACGGATCGACAGATGGGTTGAAAATTCTTCCACCTCTCTTTGTGCACAAGGAAAATGGCGACTATACCGACGAAATCTTTGAGATTTACTTTGGGAAAAAGACTGAGGGTGAGTCCTAAACGATGGCAAAAAACGATAGCAAGGCCTACATGTATGTGGTTGAGTGTGCCGACGGCACCCTCTATACAGGCTACACCACAGACGTTGAACGCCGCCTCAAAACCCATAACTCAGGCAAAGGTGCCAAGTATACCAGAGCCCGCCTACCGGTTAAACTCCTCTACTCAGAAGCCTTTGACAGTAAGCCTGAAGCCATGAGCGCCGAAGCACTTTTTAAGAAAAAAAGCCGAGAGAAAAAGCTAGCTTATATCAAAGAACACACGGAAAAATAACCGTGTGTTTTATTAATTTATATTTTTTGCATGTTTACTATTATCTTTAATTGCATTATAAATAGATGACCCTTTCCTAACATAATACTGGGAATAGTTTTCGTCATCTTTACTTAATTTTTCAAAATTATCTATTTCCAAAATTCCACGATAATATTTTCCAAAATATTTACCTCTATTAATTGCAAGTGTTTCCCTATTAATATTTTTAACTTCACCTCGATAATAAAAGGAATCATCCTCTACTTTTATTTTTTCGTTCTCGTTAATACTATATTTGTAACTCAAATTCTTTCTGATTATCACTCTAACATAATATCCATCAATACTAGAGTGATATTTCTCAAAATAAAGTGATACACTGAACAATAATCCTAAAACTACTAATAATGGAAATACACTCCTAAAGGGTCTTCCTAATTTCTGATAACCTCCACTTAACGACAAAGTTGAAATTTCTTCTAACAGTTTATTCTCTTCTGTAACATAATAGTCATTTTTAATTTGTATTACATCAAATGAATGCTTTTTAACATTATCTAATTCTACTTCTTCCTTAACATTATCATCCAATATCACAGTCATTAGAGATGTCTCTGGCTCTTCGACTAAGAAATAATCTCCACTCAGAATTTTGAATCCTTTTCTCTCTCTAACAACTCTTTTATAATTACCATAAATTGGTTTTAATTCTCGAGAATAAATCCTAGCTATTATCCAATAATAAATCTTATCTTCGTATTCTATAATAATAGCGTATAAATATAAGAGAATT
>DBFVHV010000160.1:0-3185 GCA_048524165.1 Streptococcus sp. | reverse complement strand
GCTGTCATAAGTTAATATATCCTTGTAACCAAAAAAACTATCACTCCCATAGGAATGATAGATTTTAGACTACTATTAAGCACTTCCCATCTGCTAAAGGTATCCTAGTTAGTGCTTTTCTTGTCTTTCAAGATAACCTTTATAAGAGAGAAGGTTGGAGCTATCCTCTAAGAGAATAATGCGCTTGCCACCATCTACAAGGACATAATAGTATGAACTTTTCTCATCGTGGTAGATGTCATTCACACTCTTAGCTTGATAACCATGTGACTTAAGAGACTTTTGAATTCTAGTGAACTCTTTTTGCACCTTATCATTATCTAGCCTACCTGATTTATCCACTAGATATTCTTTTAAAGGCTTAGCAATTAAGATATCTTTACCATCAGAATCTGTAGTAACAACCCCATTTTCAGAGATAGTCCCTTCTCCTTCTGAATCATCATCGGAATCAAATTTTTTCCATTGCCCAACAAAAACTTTTGGAACCTCTGCCTTATGAAAAAGACATGTCTTTTTTAAATCTTTGGTACTTCTTGATCCGTAGTAGAGGTCTGATAAGAATAAATCTAGAACTAAGTTTGTCCCATCCTTCTGAATCAGATTATAGTATCCAAACACTTTCGTCTTTACCAGGATGATCTCTTTTGTCTGTAATTGGTATTTCTTGTCAAAATCAGCAATCGTTTTTAGTTTTGAATCACTGACGTCCCTTAAGCTTGTTTCAAATTTCTGTCTAACTTTCTGACCAATAGAGATTTCTTTGATTTCTTCTTCCCTATGGCCTGCCACAAGTTTTGACTTCTTCCCATTTAAATCATAAACCAAACCAGCATTATCACTAGTTACCCACAAACCATTCAAGTTTGCTTCTTTGAAAGCAAACAAATAAACTCCAAGACTTGTTCCTAGGATAAGAAGTAAAGCAATAGCAAGACCTATAAACGTCTTCTTTCCAAACTTTTTCTGTTTAACAAAGACAAGCTGCTGTGTAGAAGGTTGACTGACCATTTGATCAGTCACTTGATTTGGTGAAGGCACAGCTCCTCCAGTCACAGACTCACCATTGTTGGTAAAAGTAGCTTGTCTTCCTTCCATAACAAATTCACCATTTAAAAGAGCCTGCTGACACTCCTGAATAGTGGGCTTGCGATTATTAACCACTTCAAAATATTCAATCCATTCTTTTCTATTCATCATTGCTCCTAACAGTTCTTAATAGAAAAATCTATCACTAATTTTGAAGTGATAGATTTTCCAATTATTTAAGCACTTCTTGTGTCATAGCATAGTTGGCTTCGACAGCTTCTTTTTCAGCTTTCCACCAGTCTTGGTGATCTGTGTACCACTTGATTGTTTCTTCCAAACCTGATTCGAAGTTTGTGAATTGTGGTTCCCAACCGAGTTCTTCACGCAATTTTGTTGAATCAATAGCATAACGCAAATCGTGACCAGCACGGTCTGTCACACGGTCGTAAGCATCTTTTGGTTGACCCATTTTTTCAAGGATGAGCTCAAGAACTTCCTTGTTGTTCTTTTCACCATCAGCACCAATCAAGTAGGTTTCACCGATACGTCCCTTATTAAGAATAGCCCAAACACCAGTTGAGTGGTCGTTGGTGTGGATCCAGTCACGGACGTTTTTACCTTCACCATAAAGTTTTGGTTTAATCCCTGACAAGATATTGGTAATTTGACGTGGGATGAATTTTTCAATGTGTTGGTATGGTCCATAGTTGTTTGAACAGTTTGAAATCGTTGCTTTAACACCAAATGAACGAACCCATGCTTTAACAATAAGGTCTGAAGCAGCCTTAGTTGATGAATATGGTGATGATGGGTTGTATTTTGTTTCTGCTGTGAATTTTTCACCAGGACCTTCACCATGTCCAGGAAGGTCTTCACGCAATGGAAGGTCACCATAAACTTCGTCTGTTGACACGTGGTGGAAACGAATATCGTACTTGCGAGCCGCTTCCAAGAGTGTGTAAGTACCAATAAAGTTTGTGTGGATAAATGGTGATGGATCGTTCAATGAATTATCATTGTGGCTTTCAGCTGCATAGTGAACGATGGCATCAGCCTTCGCAGCCAATTTATCAACCAATTCAGCGTTAGCGATATCACCAACAACCAATTCAACACGGTCACCAAGGATTTCTTCAATGTTGGCACGGTTACCAGCGTATGTGAGTTTGTCAAGGACAGTCACATGAACGTCTGGATGATTGTTGTAGACATAGTGTACGAAGTTTGAACCGATGAAACCTGCGCCACCAGTTACGATGATGTTTTTATATTCAGTCATTTTTTCTCCAAATAGTTTTTTATTTTTGATTGTTCCTTAAATCAATTTTTTAGCTTTCCTTAGGTGAGTACGGACGTCAGCGAACTTCTGCGAAGTTCCATGACTAAGTTTTGAGCCTAATGTCTCAAAACTTCCGAGCACCTGAAACACAATGGTTCAGGTGCTTTTCTCACGGCGGAAAGCTAAGCATATAGCTCGCTTCGCTCGTTTATAGCAAAGCTAAAAAATATGTAATGATTTTCTTGATTGTTTTAAGAACTATGTTCTTACAAATCTTCTGCTTTTAGGGGTTTGACGTCTTTGAGCAATGGGTGATTTTTATCTGCTTCTGAGACTTCTGCTTCTTCCAAATTTTCCCACTTGATATCAAGGCTTGGGTCTGCGTAGTTGACAAAGGCGTATTTTGGTTTGAGTTCAAGTGCCCAGTAGTCGTTCACAAGATAGCTGTATGCGACCTTATCAGACAAAACTTGGAAACCATTGGCAACACCACGAGGAACGAAGATTCCTTTTGAGGCATCAATGACAGTTTGGTAGGTGTTCCCAAAAGTTTCGCCTTCACGAAGGTCAACCCATGTTCCAAGGACCTTTCCTTCATCTGCTACTGAGATGTATTTATCCCAAGGCTCAGCGTGCAAACCACGCAAAACATTTTTACGTGAGAAAGAAACGTTGTTTTGCAATTTTCCTTCTGCAAAGAATGATTCTGGAAAACCAAGTGGCAACATTTTTTCTTTTTGAAAGTTTTCCTTAAACCAACCACGGTTGTCCCCATGAACGGGAATATCAAACTCCATCAAACCTGGAATGGCTTCAATCTTGCGTGCTGCTAATTCTTTTCCAAAAAATTGTTCAGTCATTATGCTTCTCCAATCAA
>DBFVHV010000159.1:0-2311 GCA_048524165.1 Streptococcus sp. | reverse complement strand
GGTCGTGTATTTGACTTTGGTCCAGTATTCCGTGCTGAAAAATCAAAAACGCGCCGTCACTTGACTGAGTTCTGGATGATGGACGCCGAGTACTCTTACTTGACACACGATGAGTCACTTGACTTGCAAGAAGCTTATGTGAAAGCTCTTCTTCAAGGCGTTTTGGATCGTGCGCCTCAAGCCTTGGAAACCTTGGAACGTGATACAGAGCTCTTGAAACGCTACATTGCTGAGCCATTCAAACGCATTACTTATGATGAAGCCATTGACCTCTTGCAAGAGCATGAAAATGATGAAGACGCTGACTATGAACATCTCGAGCATGGAGATGATTTCGGTTCACCACACGAAACTTGGATTTCAAACCACTTTGGTATACCAACCTTTGTTATCAACTATCCATCAGATATCAAGGCCTTTTACATGAAACCAGTACCTGGCAACCCAGATCGCGTGCTTTGTGCAGACTTGCTCGCACCAGAAGGTTACGGAGAAATCATTGGTGGTTCAATGCGTGAGGAAGACTACGATGCCCTTGTAGCGAAGATGGAATCACTTGGCATGGATCGTTCAGAGTACGAATTCTACCTTGATCTTCGTAAATATGGTACAGTACCACACGGAGGGTTTGGTATCGGTATCGAGCGTATGGTAACTTTCGCAGCTGGAACTAAACACATCCGTGAAGCGATTCCATTCCCACGTATGTTGCACCGTATTAAACCATAAGTCAATTTTCTAGGAGTGCAAAAGTATGAAAAGATGGTTACTTGGTTTATCAGCCCTAGTTTGTTTGGCTTTAATGGTTGCTTGTAGTAAGTCATCACCCTCTCTTCAGGGTGATTGGAAGGCGCAAGACGCATTGAAGAAGGATTATAAAGTTCTTTTCAAGAAAGATAAAGTAAAGATTGGTGAGCAGGATTATAACTATACAGTAGATGGTCCTAAGTCTAAAGATAACTATACCTATTATTCTCTTAAAGTAAAAGATCAGGGAAAAGAAACATCGTATACAGTCTTCTTTCCGACAACATCCAAAGAGATTGCTCTCTTTCTAGAACCTAGTGATGCTAAAGAACCCCTCAAAGGACAAATGCTCTTCGCACTCAATAAAAAGAAAAATCCAGACTACTATGACTATGTCAAAAAGTATCTGAAATAATAGGATAAGGATTAGTCTTAAGCTAATTCTTTTCTTTTTGAAAATATATGTTTCAATTTTCTGAATATTTTGCTATAATAACAACATACTAGTCGAAGGAGAACTATCATGGCAAAAATAATTCATACTGATAAAGCACCGGCAGCGATTGGACCTTATGTTCAAGGTAAAATTGTAGGAAATCTTTTATTTGCTTCTGGTCAAGTACCATTGTCACCAGAAACAGGTGAAATCATTGGTGAAACCATTCAAGAACAAACAGAACAAGTCCTTAAAAATGTTGGTGCTATTTTGGCGGAAGCTGGAACAGACTTTGACCATGTTGTCAAAACAACTTGTTTCCTAAGTGACATTAACGATTTTGTTCCTTTTAATGAGGTTTATGCGACCGCATTTAAAGCTGACTTTCCTGCACGTTCTGCGGTTGAAGTGGCACGCTTGCCAAAAGATGTAAAAATTGAAATCGAAGTTATTGCTGAGATTGATTAAGGAAGAGAGCCTAGGCTCTTTTCTTTTTGCCTTAACTATGATACACTGTTAAAGATAAATAATTTACGATGTTTGGGAGACACCATCGCTAAAAAAAACCATTAATGGCGTTTTTTAGCTCCCTCTAGGGAGCTTTTTATGTGTCTCAGACATCAGAGATAAAGAGGAATATTATGAAACGTCAATCTGCTTTGGTCGTCTTTAGTGGCGGTCAGGACTCTACAACCTGCCTATTTTGGGCTTTAAAACATTATGAAACTGTTGAACTAGTGACTTTTGCTTACGGGCAACGTCATAGCTTGGAAATTGAAGTTGCTAAAGAAATCGCAAATGAACAAGGGCTAAAGCACCATGTTTTGGATATGTCTTTGCTTGGTCAAATCACTGAAAATGCCTTAACTTCTGACATTGAGATTAAGGCTGAGGAAGGTGAAGTGCCAAATACCTTTGTGGACGGTCGTAATCATCTCTTCCTTTCTTTTGCAGCTGTGCTAGCTAAGCAACGTGGAATTACTGACATTGTTACGGGTGTTTGTGAGACAGACTTTTCTGGTTATCCAGACTGTCGTGATGTTTTTGTTAAATCACTTAATGTCACACTCAACCTTGCTATGGCCTATGACTTTGTTATTCAGACCCCTCTTATGTGGTTAGATAAGG
>DBFVHV010000158.1:0-2684 GCA_048524165.1 Streptococcus sp. | reverse complement strand
ACTAGACCCGGTCTTCAAGCCATCAACCCCCTCAATTCCGTATTTAGCACCAGGAATTGAATAGTTGTAGGTTTCAAAAGTTTCTTCGTAAGGTGTTCCCTCTTTAACAGTTACAACAGGTTTGCTAGTGTACTTAAGAATATCAGGATAATTTTTGATAAAGTTATATGTCATGATAGCCAAATCACGCGCAGTCGTTTGATTGCTCTGATTGTTATCATAACGTTGAGGGCTGTAGTAACCTTTGAAGGCTACCGCAGCTGCACCTGAGGCGTTAAACCATTTGGTATTGGTCATACCTAGTTCTTTGGACTTTTCATTCATCATGTCTAGCCATTTATCAGGATCATTATTGGTCAAGTAGTTGGCTAGCATCACAGTTGTAACGTTAGAGGATGGCACCGCCGTCATGGTAATGAGCTCAGAAACCGTGTAGTCAACACCAGCAACAATCTTGTTGTTGGAGATTTCATAAATATCGGCAATAGCTTGGTCTGTAGGAGTAGCTGTAATAACAGTATCTTCTGAAATTTCTCCTTTGGACATAGCTTCGAAGACCAAGTACAGCGTCATAGCCTTAGACATAGAGGCTGGGTCACGGATTTCATCAGCGTTCTCTTCCCAGAGGACATCTCCGGTGGTTCCATCAATTAACAGAGTAGATTTAGGACGATAGGCCTCTGTCGCTTCAGTATAACCAGCCGCGCGTGTAATATCCATTAATTCATCTGCACTAGAAAAACTAGGGGCTAGGGCTAGACAAGCTGCTAAAAGGATGGCAACAATTTTCTTTTTCACAAAGTGTCTCCTTTATTTTATATGGGTTCTGTCATAGGCGGAACCCAGTTATATACTTAATAGAAATTGCGTATCAACCAAATTTTAAAAAACAAATTTAATGGTGATAAACACCTCCATTATACCATATAAAATACTGTGTTTTCGCAATATTTTATATTTTAATACATTTTTTAGAATCTATAGTATTTTAAAAATCACATTCTTTTGATGACAAAAAAACGAGCTGATTTGCTCGTTACTCTATATCTTTTATAGCTGTGACTTGATGGTAAATCATAAACCATGTCTCATTTCGGCGCCAGATGCTGGTATGGAAATTGCCTCCCAGTTCGTAACTAATTAATTTAGTTTTTTGACTGATAGATGTCATCTTAAACTTGTTAAAGTTATTGAGAAGCGGTTGATGATTGGCAATGACGTCTTCCCGGTTCTGATGATGGCCATTTTCATCTATCAAGTAGAAATCAGGTGCTAAGAGGTTTTCGTAGTCTGGAATCTTTGATAAGATAATCTTTTCATTCCGAGTGAGTTTGCGAAGGACATTCCCATAAATTTCGTCTTCAGGAATTGCAGCAGGCTCTACATGGACATCAGTATCATAGACAGAAAAACGCTTACTGAGGATTTCTTCAATTTGTTCCGTAATGGCGTGGCTCTCGTAGACGGAGAGGTCAGGGTTCATTTCAACCACAATATCAAGGTAGATATTACTACCATAGGAACGTCCACGTTGCTTTTTAACTTTGGTAACTTTGGGAATCTCCAGAATGGCTTTTTCATAGGCCTTAAGATTTCTCTCATCAAAACCATCTGACAAGCTAAAGGTTGCTTCCATGAAGATATCATAGGCTGTCTTTAGGATGAAGAAGGTGATGATAATAGCAGTAATATAGTCGATGATGGTAAGGTTGAAGGATGCTGCGACGATGGCAATTGAAGTTCCAATAGAGGTCACGGCATCCGATAGGTTGTCCTTAGCAGCGGCCATAAGGGCACTGGATTTTAGTTTTTTTGCTAACCCTTTGTTATAGAAATAGACTGCGCACATGACAATAGCAGAGAGGACTCCGACGGCAGCCCCAAGAGGATCAACGACAGTTTCTTCTCTTAAAAAAATCTTTCGGACTGTTTGAATTAGGACTTGGAAACCTACTACGAACATGATAAAGGAAGTAATTAGGCTTGATAAGTCTTCAATCTTCCAATGTCCAAACCTATGATCTGCATCAGCTGGTTGACTAGCCAAGTGCAATCCAATGAGTAGGGCCACATTCCCCAAAATATCAGATAAATTGTTAAAACCATCGGCAATCAATGAGCTGGAGTTTAAAAAGTGTCCAGCAATAAGTTTTGCAATGGTAAGAAGTAAGTAGGCTGCAATGCTAACGATGGGACCTCGTCTGGCTGCCCTTAAATTTTCATACGTCGTCATAGAATTACCCTTTTGTTTAAATACAAGTGTTTATTATAGCACAAAATGATAGCTTATTAAAGCTTGTCATACATTGATTGTTAATATGAATCCCCCTTTTAAAAACAAAATATTGAGGAAAGAGCTATCACATAGTATTTTTCAGTATTTTCCGAATATTATCTACAAATTATGGTATAATTTAGGGTGTATAACAGTCTAAAAGAGGTTTTTATGGAACATTCGACATGGCACAGGCTTCTAAAAGAGGAACTGCCTAACCATTATTTTTCAAAGATAAATCAGTTTATGGACAAGGTTTATGAAGAGGGAACAATTTATCCCCCACGAGACAAGGTATTTAATGCTTTGTTAGAGACTCCTTTTGAAGAAGTTCGGGTGGTAATCCTTGGTCAGGACCCTTACCATGGGCCTAATCAGGCTCAAGGGTTGTCATTTTCAGTACCTGAGA